>CALASU010000222.1 GCA_937888765.1 uncultured Clostridia bacterium
TGCCGGCTGCATCGAGTACAGGCTTGCCGTTTTCATCTGTTTTCTCAATGGGCTTGCCATTTTTATCTTTCAGAGGGATAGGATCGCCCTTTTCATCTTTTAGATAAATGGGATCACCGTTTCCGTCTTTCTGTACCACGCCTGCGGGATTATTGGCTTCATTCATTCTTGTGGCAAATTCGTATGCCAGGGTATCCAGTGCCTGCTGATAATAGCCAACACCGCGGATGGTATTGGGAGGGTTATCGTATTCGCCGGAGAAGTTCAGCATTTCCAGCGTACCCTTCAGGGAACCGTCCAGCAGCAGATTGTTGATGGAGCCGATGGCTTTGCCGTTTTCTTCGGAGATAGCGAGCGCTTCCAGTGCGGCATCGTATTTTTCTTGCGCCTTTTGCTTATCTACTTCCGCGGTGCCTTTGCCGACAAGGGGAGCGTTTGTGATCAGGTCTGTATACTTTCCGCCAAGGATAGTTTCTACTTTTGTCGTATCTGCGGGCAGGGCGTCCACTGCTGTCTGATAAGCCTCTTTTGCCTTATTGTATGTCTGTCTATAGTTATCTACTGCTGCCTGTGCAGGAGAAATTTCACGTTCTTTTGCACGTACTGCTGCTTTTGCTTCAGACCATGCTTCTTTTGCAGCTTCTCGTTTTTCAGCAGCTTCGTCTGCTGCTTTCTGTGCCTCTGTGGCTTTTGTTGTTGCTTCTGTGACTGCTGCTGTTGCATCTGCAACGGCTTTTTCAGCAGCAGTTTTTTCAGCAGCGGGTGCATCAGCAGCCAGAGCATCCAGTGCTGCTTGTTTTTCTGCCAAGGTCTTTTCTGCGTTTTTCTGTGTTTCCAGTGCTGCTTTCAGTGTGTCTTTTGCTGTCGTCAGAGCAGCATCCGAATGATTGAATGTAGTTTCTGCAGTTTCTGCAGCATTTGTCAGTTCCTGTAAGCCGCCTGCACCGGTTTTCAGTTTATCCAGTGCAGCATTCAGCTCAGTCCACTTTGTCTGCACAGGTTCATATGCCTTTGCGGCATTGTTGTAATTTTCTTTCAGTGTGGCATCGTCTGCATTTTGGGTTGCTTTTTCCAGCTGATTGATCGCTGTCTGCAGGTTGGCTTTCAGTTCGGTATCTACAGGGGAGAGGGCACTCAGACTGATATTATATTCGCCGGGACCTGCCTGATTACCGTCATCAGAAAGAATCAGCTCTCTGCACTGTTCATCTGCTACCAGTGCATATTTGTTGCCGTCACTGCCCACCATATAGATCGTCAGTTCATCCACAACGGTAGATGCGGAAACCTGTACGGGTTTATAGGAAACGTTGATCTTCATATAATTGGACAGTTCATCGATCAGGAGGTTTCTCTGATCCTTCAGTTCCAGAGCGCTGTTGCCCATGATTTCATTGCTCTTGATGGTCTTGTTCAGCTCACGGATGGATTTCAGGATATCATTCACACGGGGAATATCCACATTTTCCAGATCGTAAGCAAGGTTGTTTTCTACTTCCTGGATACGCTTGTCGTAACTCTGGAATAATGTCACCAGAGACTGACAGGAGGATTTCACCATGTTGTCAAATTCCTTGTTGCCGACTTCGTTGCTCAGCTGCTGCAGCTTTGCCAGTACATCACCCAATTGGT
>CALASU010000223.1 GCA_937888765.1 uncultured Clostridia bacterium
GGGAAATAATTTCCCTGCACCCTTATACGCAAAAGCCTTCGCTTTTGCAAATAAATCACTTCAAAAATACAAAAGCCTTTGAAGGATATTCCTCCAAAGGCTAAAATTTTGCTTTATTTTCTTTTATTTTCTATTTCTCCGCAGAAACAAAGTTTCTGCAAATCAGGTCAAGGGGGTGACCCCCTTGCAGGGGTCGAGGGGACAGCGTCCCCCGTAGGGGGTTGGGGGCAACGCCCCCAAGGGTTTACTTTCCGTTTTTCTTTTTATTGTACGCACGTTTGCGTTCTTTATCGAGCAGAGCCTTTTCAGCATCTCTCTTTGCTTTTTCTTCCAGCATTTCGTCGATGTCCTCGGGCAGTTCCAGTGTCAGCTTGCCCAGCTTCCCGCCGCGAAATTCGTCGATCATGATTTTCGCAGTACGTTCCAGATCGGGCTCACTGCCTTTTTTCTTGAACCCTCTTGCAACTGCAATTTTTTCCAGAATTACATGAGGTTCTTCAATCGTATCAAATTCAATCTGATAGCGTTTTTTCAGACAGTCTGCATTTCTGGATACCATATGGTCAATGAAAGCAATCCCCATTGTTTCTGCATCCAGAATATCGTCATTGATCGCCCCTGTGAATGCCAGCTTCAGACCAACCTGCTGATCTTCGAATTTGGGCCACAGGATACCGGGTGTATCCAAAAGTTCAAAGTCTTTTTTCAGCTTTATCCACTGTTTGCCTCTTGTTACACCGGGTTTATCCCCTGTTTTGGCTGTTGTTTTCCCCACATATTTGTTGATAAATGTGGATTTGCCTACGTTGGGAATCCCTACAATCATACTGCGGATCGGCACATTGATTCTGCCGCGCGCTTTCAGCTTTTCAATCTTTTCTTTCATCAGCCCTCTTGCCGCTTCTGTCACTTCGCCCATGCCGTTGCCTTTCAGTGCATTGATGCGGATGACACGGAAGCCCTGTGCTTCAAAATATTCCTGCCAGATGTCTGTCGCTCTTTCGTCCGCAAGGTCACATTTATTCAGAAGCAGAATACGGTGTTTATTTTTTGCAATCGTATCCAGATCGGGATTTTTACTGCTGTAAGGAATTCTGGCATCTACCAGTTCAATGACAATATCCACCAGAGAAATGTTTTCCTCCATCATACGGCGTGTCTTTGTCATATGCCCGGGATACCACTGAATATTCATATTTGTAATCATCATTTACCTCTTTCTTTATCATTCAATTACGCCCATTGTATCAAAGGGAAGCAGTCGAAATACTACTTTTCCCACCAGATCCTCTTTCGGAATTGCCCCAATTGATTTTCTGCGGCTGTCAGAGCTTGCATTTCTGTTGTCCCCCATCACAAAGTAACTGTTTTCGGGTACTTCAAAGGGATATTCAATATTCCCGTCATTCATCATCGGTTCATTGATAAAATCTTCTTCCACAAGCTTGTCATTCAGATACAGGAAATATTCCACATCTTCGCTGTCGCCATTCCATACAATATCAATTTCATCTCCCGGCAGACCAATCACACGCTTAATGAGATTTTCATCTCCGCTCTCTTCATGCAGACGACAGATTACAACATCTCCATAGTCCGGAGAGCCAACAGAAGTACTCAGTTTATTGATAAACAGAAAATCTCCGTGATAAAAATTCGGCTCCATAGAAGAACCCTTTACATAAATTGTTCCCAGTACAAATGTACGCAATACCAGTGCCAACACTGCAATTAACACCAACTGTACAATAAACGGTATTTGTTTCTTTTCCTTTTTTCTTTCCGTATCCATTTGATCCCCTCCTGTTCTGCTCACTTTCCATAAACCTCTGTCAAAAAAAACGTATATACGAAAAAAGCCTCGATGAAACACGTTCATCGAGACTGCTTTTTCTTATCTCAATACTTCTTTAACTTTTGCTGCTTTACCTACTTTGTCTCTCAGGTAGAACAGTTTTGCACGTCTTACGATACCGCGTCTTACCACTTCGATACGATCGATTCTGGGAGAGTGTACGGGCCATGTTCTTTCTACGCCTACACCGGAAGCGATACGTCTAACTGTGAAAGTTTCTCTGATGCCGCCGCCCTGTCTTTTGATAACAACGCCTTCGAACATCTGCAGTCTTTCTCTTGTACCTTCTACTACTTTAGCGTATACACGGATTGTATCGCCTACGTTAAAAGGAGTTACTTCGCTTTTCAGCTGTTCTTTTTCCAGTTCTCTAATAATATCCATTGTTGTTTCCTCCTTATACACCTTAGACGTTCTTACCACACCCCCTTGGTGAAGCATTGGACCGTCCGTAATCAACACGAAAGATTATACCACGTGTCCGGGTGTTTTGCAAGCACTTTTTTCCCGTTTTTCGTGATTTTTTCAAGGTTTTTTCTTAATAATGGATCACAGATTCGATTCTGTAGCCGGGTACTGCCTTTCTGCCGTCCAGAAAATCCAATTCGATCAGAAATACCATTGCCGCTACTTCCGCACCCATGCTTTCCACCATTTCCGCAACTGCTTTTGCGGTGCCGCCTGTTGCCATCAGGTCATCTACGATGATTACCTTCTGTCCGGGCTGTACCGCATCTTTATGGATTTCAATGGTTGCTGTGCCGTATTCCAGTGCATATTCCTTGCTGATAACCTCTGCGGGCAGCTTGCCTTTTTTGCGCACAGGCACAAAGCCCTTGCCCATATTGTATGCCAGAGGCATCCCGAAAATAAACCCTCTGGATTCAGGCCCCAGTACCAGATCAAAGTCCAGATCGGCAACCTTTTCCTGCATTTCATCAATTGCGCCTTTCAGCCCCTCTGCATCTTTCAGCAGTGTGGTAATATCACGGAAAATAACGCCTTCCTGCGGATAATTTTCAATTGATCTGATTTTTGCTTTTAAATCCATATGTATCCTCCTACTCTGCAAACCGAAAATCTTTTACAATCAGCTGTACACTGCTCAGCCCCTGATAAGTATTGATCTCTACTGTATATACAATATCCAGAGGTCTTAGCAGCTTTCCTCTGCTTATGATTGTATCACAATCTTCCGCAGGATACAATTCCCTCAGCATTTCCCGCAAAGGCGCATACCCGTCAAAAGAAACCGCAGGCAGACAGATACCGCTTTTTTCCTCTCTCAATATCAGCTTCAGAATATCTTTATTTTTCCCAATCAGCCCCAGTTTATCAACCCGGACACCTTTGGATGCAAATAACGGTGTCGGGTTGCCTTTGCCAAACGGAGAAAGGCTTTCCAGTTCTGCCGCCAGTGTCAGATCAATCTCAGCAAAGGAAAGGGCTTTTTCCAGACGCAGTACTGGTGTCATCTGCTCCGCTGTCAGCGTACAGGTTTTATTCAGCCGCTCCCGCAAAACAGGGATATGCTCCACGGGCAGAGAAAGCCCCGCCGCCATGGCATGACCGCCAAAGCGGGTAAACAGTTCTTTTTCGGCAAGCAGTGCTTCAAACAGATGATAGCCTTCAATACTTCTGCCGGAGCCTTTTGCCCCCTCTTCACTGCCTGTAATCAGAATCGTCGGACGATAATAGGCATCCTTGATGCGTCCCGCTACGATACCCGCAATACTTTCGTGAATCGTCGGATCATAAAGCACCAGTACTTTGTCACGCAAACCGCTGTTTTCCAGAGCCTCTTTTGCACGTTCTGTCGCTTCTTCTGTCAGTTTTTTTCTTTCCTTGTTCAGCTGTACCAGATTCTTCGCAAACTCTCTTGCCTCAGCTTCATTTTCCGTGCAGAACAGTTCTACAGCCTGTCTGCCGCTTTCCAGTCTGCCTGTAGCATTGATACAGGGACCGATTACAAATCCAAAGTGATACTCGGAAATTTCTTTTCCTGCAAGCCCTGTTTCTTCGATCAATACCCGCAGTCCAAGATTTTCCGTTTTCTGCATTTCCGCAAGCCCCATCTTTACAATTGCCCTGTTTTCCCCCATCAGATCCACAATATCACAGACCGTTGCAACAGCTGCAAAGGTAATCAGCTGTTTTTCCAGCCTTTCATCTGTAATGCCGAATCTTCTCAGCAGCAGGATTGCCGCTTTATACGCAAGCCCACCCGCACAGAGCATTTTAAACGGATAGCCGCAGGATCTCTGTTTCGGGTCAATCAGTGCATCTGCTTGCGGCAGAATGTCCTCCCGTTCTGTTTCATTTTCCTGAAAAGCAGGCTCGTGGGGGTCAATCACAACCACATCCATCCCCAGTTCTTTGGCACGCTCAATTTCCTGTATTGCCGCAATGCCGTTATCTGTTGTGCACAAAAGTCCGATGCCCTCTTCTGCCAGTGCCTCCACTGCCTGCACATTCAGCCCGTAGCCCTCTTTCTGCCGATGCGGCACATAAAAGACCGCTTCGCCGCCGCAGCGTAAAATCGTACGGTATAAGATAGAAGTACTCATGACACCGTCCACGTCATAATCCCCATAAACCGCAATCTTTTTTCTATCCTGAATAGCCTGTGCAAGATAGGTAATCCCCTTTTCCATATCCTTCATCTGCAGAGGGTCTTCCAATGCCTCCATACCGCCATGCAGAAAATGCACCGCATCCTTTCTTGCCAAAAGCCCACGGTTTGCCAATACGCAGGCAGTCGCCTGACGAATCCCCAGTTCCTCTGCCATTACGGCAGTATCTACTTTTGTACGCTTCAAAAGCCATCTCTTCATGCGCCCATCCTCCTTTTTTATTTTATTTCTTACAGCGTTCTTTCAACGCTTCCCATATCTGATAGGAAATTTCGAGATTTCCTTTTCCTCGTCCCAGACGGATAGAGGGCTTATTGCTCCCATGGAAATCACTTCCGCCAGAGGGCAGAAGATTCATTTTCTTCGCAAGTGCTTCGATTGCCTTTCTCTGTTCTGAGGTATAGGTAGAATAATAACATTCAATCCCATCCAGACCATACGAAATCAGCTCCTCACAAAGCTCCTCTAACTGCTCCATGCTAAGAGAATATAATGTAGGATGTGCCAGCACAGCCGCCCCGCCAGCTTCCTTAATTGTACGGATACATTCCTGCAGTGACAGCATTTCCCGCTCCACGTATCCCGGCAGGCCCGGTGAAATATATTTTGAAAAGGCTTCTTCTCTGCTTTTAATATATCCCTTTTCCAGAAGCACATTGGCAAAATGGGCACGGGTCAGAATCTCCCCGCCGGCATTCTGCTGTAATTCCTCAACCGTAACAGCAAGCCCGATCGAAGTGAGTTTTTTACACATCTTTTCATTTCGGATATCACGACCGTAATGCATCTGTTCCGCACGTTCCAAAAGATTTGCATTTGCAGGGTCAAAGCCAAGCCCTACGATATGGATTTCAGGACGATGATACTTCTCCCATGGTGTCCCAAATTCAATTCCGCAGATTGTTTCCATTCCCTGTGCTTTTCCTGCTTCTGTAAATTCTGACAGCCCGTCAACGCAGTCATGGTCTGTCAGCGCAATCGCGGCAAGCCCCTGTTTTTTTGCAAGCTGTACCAGCTCCGTCGGGGAAAGTGTCCCATCTGAACAGGTAGAATGTGTATGCAGGTCGATGATCGGTGGATAATACATAGAAGAATCGCTCCTTTCGTTTTCTGCCTAGTGTAACATATTTTCCGAAAAAGTCCCATAGAATAAAAGCAGAATTTTGAAAAACGGGGGGTATTTTTTTGCAGCAGAATCGTCAGAAAAAAACAAAACCTGCAAAACAGCGAAAAGAAAAAAGAGAAACCCGGAAAAGCACTCCTTGGCTTTGTCTGCTGAGAGGGCTTGCAATCGCCTTTGCCATTACCTGTATCATTTTTATCGGCTTCGGTATTCTGCTTACATATACAGAGCTTTCTGAGGATGTACTGCCGATGGTTTCACTGGGGTGCAGTGCTGTTTCAGCCGCAGCGGCAGGCTTTGACTGGGGCAGCTGTATGGGGCAGAAAGGACTGCTCTGGGGTCTGCTTGCTGGGGCGGCATATACAGCAATCCTCTTCCTGGTCACGGGGCTTGCGGGCAACGGCGTACAGATAGCACTTTCGGGGCTGATGACGCTGATCGTGGCAATGGCAGGGGGCGGCATTGGCGGCATTCTCGGCGTAAACAAAAAACCTTGAGGGCTTTGCCCTCAAACTCCCACAAACCTTTAAAAAGGTTTGATCCAAACTTTATACGAAAAAGCATATACATGCTTTTTCAGCGCCGCAGGCAAAATAAAGTTTTTGGCTTGCTTTTTTCAAAAAGCAAGTGGGGTTTGGGGCAACGCCCCATAAAAAATCGCCTTGCAGGCGGTTCTTTGAAGGGATTTTAAGGGAAACTTTCACCAAGAAAAGAAAGTTTCCCTATAGAAAAGAGATGCTGACAATCGTCAACATCTCTTTTTTGTTTCCTTATTTATGACTTTCCAGATAGCCCCTCAGGAGAGCCTCCAGTTCCGCCCTGTTTTCCGCATAATTCAGTTTGCCGCGCAGTTCTGCCGCGCCGGGCATCCCTTTCATATACCATGCCATATGCTTTCTCATTTCCCTTACGCCGATATATTCGCCTTTATAGTCGATCAGCATCTGGGCATGACGCAGCGCCTTTTCCACCCGTTCTTCCGCTGTAGGTTCGGGCAGCAGTTCGCCAGTCTGCAGATAATGCAGGATTCGTTTGAAGATCCATGGATTCCCCTGAGCGCCTCTGCCTACCATAATGGCATCACAACCTGTATGCTCCAGCAGGTTTTTCGCATCCTGTGGCGTAAATACATCGCCATTGCCGATCACGGGGATATTCACTGCTTCCTTCACCTGCTTGATGATATCCCAGTCCGCCTTGCCGCTATAGTACTGCTCTCTGGTTCTGCCATGGACAGCCACTGCAGATGCACCGTTTGCCTCTGCAATTTTTGCAATTTCCACCGCATTCACATGGTCATCATCGAAACCTTTACGGAACTTGATGG
>CALASU010000224.1 GCA_937888765.1 uncultured Clostridia bacterium
TACAAGCCCCCGCAGGATGTTTCTCCGTTCTTCCTCCTGAAAGACCCGCTCCACATCCCAGCCGTACTGTCTTCTGAGAATACGGAAAAAGACGCTGTGAAATGTACCAAAGGAAACGCCTCTCGGTGCATTGCTCCGCTGAAACCGCTCTTTCATTTCCTCTGCCGCCGCTTTGGAGAAGGTCAGGGCAAGAATCTCCTGCGGGCGTGCAAGCCCACGCTCCAGAAGCCGTAAAATCCTGCAAAGCAATACCGTTGTTTTGCCGCTGCCCGGCCCTGCCAGCACCAGCATCGGCCCTGTTTCATGACAGACCGCGTTTTTCTGTCGTTCATTCAGCTTTCTTCCCATCTCTCTTTCCCTTTCTTCGAGGGACGCTGTCTCTCGAGCACCCTGGCAGGGGAATCATTCCCCTGCACCCCCATTTGCAACCGCATATATGCGGTTGCAGTATCTGTTCAAGGAACGCATCTCACCCTAATGCTTTAATAGTGCATTTATTTACATTCTAAACTATTGTACCATATTTCCCGTTCTCTTAACAGAACAACAGAAAAAAACGCTTTTTGTCGCAACTCGCAAATCTTTCCAAAATTCTTGCAGTTTCTTTGTTGTAAAAATATTTCATCTGTATTAAAATTGCAAAAGGTGTTTTTTTCGGAAATACCTGCTGAAAAATACAATTTACTTACACTTTCCATATTTTATGGAAGGATTGGAGGTTTCTTATGAACATCGGCATTTTTTCAGACACCTTCTTTCCACAGCTGAATGGGGTTGCAACTTCAATCCGCACCCTTGCCACAGCTCTGGAAAAACGTGGACACAATGTATATATCTTTACCCCGACAGATCCCCGCTACCATGATGCAGACGCAGAACCAAATGTGTTCCGTCTGCCCAGTATTCCCTTTGTGTTTGTCCAGAATTATCGTGCAGCAGTACTCTGTCCGCCTTCTTTACGCAGAAAGATTGACGAACTGCAATTGGACATTATCCATACGCAGACAGAATTTTCTCTGGGTATGCTCGGCAAGCTGATCTCCACCACAAGGGGCATCCCTCTGGTACATACCTACCACACCATGTATGAGGATTATGTGCATTATATTGGCGGCGGCCGTATCATCACACAGGACATGGCAAGAGATTTCAGCCGTATGTTCTGTAATGCTTCTATGGGTGTCATCGCCCCCACACGTAAAACAGAACAGCTTCTGACAAGCTACGGGGTAACAAAACCCATTTCCATCATCCCGACAGGCATTAACACCGCACATTTCCGCAGAGAAAATTTCGATCCTGCAGAAATTCTGGAAATCCGTCATTCTCTCGGACTGGAAGCAGATACGCCCGTGATCCTTTCTCTGGGACGTATTGCAAAAGAAAAAAGCATTGACGTTCTGATCCGTGCCCTGCCAAAGCTAGTGGAAAAACTCCCCAATGCCATGATGGTCATTGTCGGCGAAGGCAACGAGGTGGATAATCTGAAAGCCTATGCAGATTCTCTCGGCGTCGGAGAGCATACGCTTTTTATCGGCGGCAGACCCTGGTCTGAAATCGGCAAATATTATCAGCTGGGCAATCTGTTCTGCAGTGCGTCCGTTTCCGAAACACAGGGGCTGACATTTGCCGAAGCGATGGCAGGCGGTATCCCTGTCATTGCCAAACGGGATGACTGTATTGAAAACATTCTGACA
>CALASU010000225.1 GCA_937888765.1 uncultured Clostridia bacterium
CACAAGGAAAAAATTTTCTAATGATTTTTTGTTTATATGCATGGGGAACTCCTTTTCTATCTGTACAACGGTTCATTAAAGATAGTATCTCATATTTTGGGACAGGAAGGAAGAAAAAGCGGAATTTTTCGGAAAGAAGATTGCGGGGGAAAGAATATCATACGAGGAAGATACTGTTTTCCCCGAAAATCAAGGCTTCCCGTAAAAAAAGACTTTGCAGTGGGACATTTTTGTGATATAATCCGAATGTTATAGGGCGAAATATAGAGAAAACGGCTATTTTTTGAGGAATGTCGGCAAATCCGGCATTCGGTGATATAGATTGTCCTTTGGAAAATTTGGAAGGATGTATGTTTTTATGGATAAACTCGTTGTAAAAGGCGGTAAAAGACTGAAAGGCGAAGTGACTGTCAGCGGTGCAAAAAATGCTGCAGTAGCAGTCATCCCTGCAGCTGTAATGGCAACAGGCATCAGCGTACTGGAAAATCTGCCTGCCATTGAAGACGTAAGAAATATCTGCCATACCATTGAAGAAATGGGCGGCAAATGCAGATTTATCGATGAGCACACACTGGAAATCGACTGTAATGAAGGCGTAAGCTATAAAGCAGACTTTGAAGGCGTGCAGAAAATGCGCGCTTCCTATTATCTGATCGGTGCGCTGCTGGCTCGTTATAAAAAAGCAGAAGTGGCAATGCCCGGCGGCTGTAACTTCGGCAAACGTCCCATCGACCTGCATCTGAAAGGCTTCCGTGCACTGGGTGCAACCGTAATCGAAGAAGACGGTATGGTAAAGGCATATGCGGATAAGCTGGTTGGTACAGTGATCTACATGGACCAGGTAAGCGTAGGGGCAACAATCAACGTTATGTTAGCGGCAACAATGGCAGAAGGCGTGACAACAATCGAAAATGCGGCAAAAGAACCTCATGTAGTAGATACAGCAAACTATCTGAACATGATGGGTGCAAATATCAAGGGGGCAGGTACGGATGTGATCCGTATTAAGGGTGTAGAGGAGCTAAAAGGCGCACAGTACACCATTATCCCGGACCAGATCGAAGCGGGTACATATATGATTGCAGGCGCGATCACAGCGGGTGATGTTCTTGTAAAGAATATTATTCCCAAGCATATGGATTCTCTGACAGCGAAGCTGGTGGAAATGAATGTAAAGGTAGAGGAAGGCGACGATTCTATTCGTGTTATCGCAGATGCACCTTTGCAGGCGGTCAATGTAAAAACAATGAGCTATCCCGGCTTCCCTACAGACCTGCAGCCTCAGATTGCGGCACTGTTGGCAGTGTGCAATGGACAGAGCGTTCTGACAGAAAACGTATGGGAAAACCGTTACCAGTATATTGATGAACTGCGTAAGCTGGGCGCACAGGTAGAAATCAATGACAGAGTAGCAAAGCTGACAGGCATTGACCACTACCATGGTGCAGAAGTATCTGCGACAGACCTGCGTGCAGGTGCGGCTATGATTCTGGCAGCACTGGCGGCAGAAGGCGAAACTGTCATTGACGGCGTACGCTACATTGACAGAGGTTATGAAGATGTAGAATTCAAATTCCGTGATCTGGGTGCGGATATTGAACGCATCAAAGGCTGATTGGTAAATTAAACAGATAGGAAACAAGGCTTCGGATTTTATTCGGAGCCTGTTTTTTGGAAAAAAGAAAAATTTGAATAAGAGGTGTTTTTTTGCGGTTGGAATTTTGTACGATTGCCAGCGGAAGCAGCGGAAACTGTGCGTATGTGGGAACGGAGCATACGAAATTATTGATTGATGCAGGCATCAGCGGCAAGAAAATAGAGCAGGGTCTGGCTGACTTGAAACTTGAGGGCAGTCAGATTGACGGGCTGCTGATTACCCATGAGCATACGGATCATATCAAGGGCGCAGGGATTTTTTCGAGAAGATTTGATGTGCCGATTTATGCTACAGCAGATACATGGGCGGCAATGGGTGACAGTATTGGAAAGATTGCCCCCGGAAATAAACGGATTTTATACGCAGATGAAATGTGTGCCATCAATGATATCTGTGTGAAGCCTTTTGCGATTCCGCATGATGCGGCGGAGCCTGTGGGCTACAGTCTGTTTACGGGAGAAAAGAAGATCACGTTTGCAACGGATATCGGTCATGTGACGGATACGCTGAAAGAGCAGATGGAAGACAGTGATATTCTGCTTCTGGAAGCCAATCACGATATCGAAATGCTGAAAAGAGGGAGGTATCCCTATCATCTGAAACAGCGGATTCTGGGAGAAAATGGACACTTATCAAACCGTGCAGCAGGCGAACTGCTTGCGGAGGTGCTGACAGGAAAAATGAAATATGTATTTCTGGGGCATCTGAGTGATGAGAATAATACCCCGCATCTGGCATATGAAACAGTAGAGGAAATCCTCAGAAAGCATCGCATTGAAGTGGGAACGCATATCAGAATGGATCTTGCAAACCGTTACCACAACGGGCTTCTGGTGGAATTATAAAAATAATAAAAAACGGACAATAGGAGCGAAGAAGAATGAAAGTAACCATTGTTTGTGTTGGAAAATTAAAGGAAAAATACTGGCGGGATGCCATTGCGGAATACAGCAAGCGTCTGAGCCGATACATGAAGCTGGAGATCATTGAACTGGCGGATGAAAAAGCACCCGAAACCATGAGCCCCGCGCAGGAGCTTGAGGTCAAGGAAAAAGAAGGACAGCGGATTCTGAAAAATGTAAAGGACGATGCCTTTGTGGTGGCTCTGGCGGTAGAGGGAAGAATGCTTTCTTCTGAGGAGCTGGCGGACTTTATGGCGAAGAAAGCAGTCGGCGGGGTCAGTCATATGGTGTTTATCATCGGCGGCTCTCTTGGGCTGTCTGAGGCTGTGATGAAGCGTGCGGATTATGCACTGAGCTTTTCTAAAATGACATTCCCGCACCAGATGATGCGAGTGGTGCTTCTGGAACAGATCTACCGTTCTGAGCGTATTCAGCGCAACGAACCATATCATAAGTAAGACCTTGGGGGCGTTGCCCCCAAACCCCCAGCAGGGAAATAATTTCCCTGCAGCCTTATATGCAAAAACTTTGTTTTTGCGGAAAGAAAAATAAAAATAGCGGCAAGGAAAGGATATAAGAGGGCGGAACTATGGACAGAAAAAGAATGATGCGTTTTATTGGGATTGTATGTTGGTTTCTGGCATTGTTTATGATTATGAGCGATGCAAAAGAGCAGAAAGCACTGCAGGAACAGCAGGAGCAGGTTGCTGTAATGCAGGAAGTGCAGGAAGAACATATGGAAGACGGCGTTTCCACAATCGTAATGCCCAGTAAAAAATAAGCAATAAAAAAAGCCCGAAAGGGCTTTTTTTGTTATTTTATAAAATATGAATTTGATTGTTATTTTATTTATACCGCAAAAGCGAATGCTTTTGCAAATGGGGGTCAAGGGGAATCATTCCCCTTGCAGGGAGTTTGAGGGACAGCG
>CALASU010000226.1 GCA_937888765.1 uncultured Clostridia bacterium
TTTTTGGCTCGCTTTTTTCAAAAAGCGAGTGGGGTGCAGGGGCAAAGCCCCGCATACTTCCCCAAGCGGATTTTTGAAGGGGCATGGGGAAACTTTTCCCAAGAAAAAAAGTTTTCCCAACAAACTTTAATCTTGCAACATTCATCATAAAAATTTCGTTTCTGCTAAAAAGAAAAAGAGGAACCCTTTTCCTAAGAAAAAAATTCCCCTTTAAACTCATTCTTCTCCCTTTGCGCGCTTATCAAACGCTTTCAGTTTTTTCATAACCTTGCCGTGAACGCTGTTTGCCGGGAAATTACCCGCTTTGTTTTTCTTACCTGCGGGTGTACCCATCAGCAGTTCAATGCCCTCATCAATATGTGTAATCGGATAGATATGGAACACGCCCTCTTTTACCGCTTCCACAACCTCATCCTTCAGCACCAGATCCTTCACGTTGGAAACAGGGATAATCACGCCCTGCTTGCCCGTCAGACCTCTTTTCTTACACAGATCAAAGAATCCTTCGATTTTATGCGTTACGCCGCCGATTGCCTGAATTTCGCCCTTCTGGTTGACAGAGCCTGTAACCGCCAGATCCTGACGGATAGGCAATTCAGACAGGGAGGACAGAATACAGTACAGCTCCGTACTGGAAGCACTGTCCCCGTCAATGCCGTTATAATTCTGCTCGAAGCAGACACGGCAGGACAGCGACAGCGGGAAGTTCTGTGCATAGGTCTGCCCTAAGAAGCCTGTGATGATCTGCACACCCTTGTCATGTGTCTGACCGCTCATGCGGGCTTCTTTTTCGATATTAACGATACCCGATTTACCCACATAGGTTGTGGCAGTGATACGGGAGGGATTCCCGAATGCATAGCTGCCCATATCCAGTACCGCAAGCCCGTTGATCTGCCCGATTTCCGCACCGTCGGTATCAATCATAATCACATTTTCTTCCAGCATTTCATCCAGTTTTTCTTCATACAGCTTCATGCGCTGTTCTTTTTCAAAAATCGTCTTTTTAATATGCTCTGCCGTTACCAGTTCAGCACCCTCAAGCCCTGCCCATGTTACAGCTTCGCACAGAATTTCTGCCAGATGATTGAACCGTGTGGACAGCTTATCCTGCCGCTCCGCAGAACGGGAGGAATATTCCACAATGGCACATACCGCACCCACATCAAATTCCAATGTTTTTTCTTTGTCCACAAACCGCTTGATGAACTGTGCAATCTTTCTTACATTTTCATCACTGCGGGGCATTTCGTAATCGAAATCGGCTCTGATTTTGAAGAATTTATCAAATTCTTCATCATAATCACTGAGCAGATCATAATAGTAGCTGCTGCCAATCATAATGACCTTGATTTTGGCAGGAATCGGTTCAGGCTTCAATGTCGGTGCCGCCACATTCAGCAGCTGATCCCGCATGGAATCCATGCTGATTTCCTTCGTTTTCATCACACGGCGCAGTGCTTCCCAAGCCTGTGGTGTGGAAAGGATATCCTGTGCCTGCACAATCAGATAGCCGCCGTTTGCTTTATGGAACAGACCGCTCTTGATCTTCATAAAGTCAGTCGTCAGATTACCGAATTCGCTGTCATACTCCAACTCGCCCACCAGATTTGTATAAGTCGGATTGAAGGTAACCACAACAGGCGCACCCTTTGTTTCGGAATGGTCAACGATCAGATTGACCTTATATTTCAGTGTCACATCTTCTGCGGGCTTTTTCGCAAGCATCGGCAGCAGACCCGCAAGCCCTTCCTCGCTTTCTTCCTCATCTTCGATGAACTGGCTGATATTTTCCAGTACATCCTCCCGCACAGCATCAATATAAGCAGTCACACGTTCATATTCCTGATAGGTTTTCTGCACTTCCGTCACATGATAACCAATAGCAGTCATACCCACATTGTAATCCAGTTTTTCCTGTTCCTTTCTGGATTCCTTATCCAGTTCCCGCAGTTCACGCATGATACTGCCCGCTTTTTCCTGCAAAGACTGAGAATTTTTCTCAATCATATCCTTTGCTTCTTCGGAAAGATCATCGTAATCTTCATCATCCACCATCTTGCCGTCTACCACAGGCATAAAGAAAATCCCTGCATTGGTGGTCTTTACCTGAAAATCATACTCTTTCGCTACAGCACTCATTTCATCCATGAGCACATCCCGTTTTTCATCAAACTTACGGATCAGTGCATTTTTCTTTGCATCGTATTCATCTGTACGAAATGCCTTCTGCAGTTCGGATTTAAACAGCTCCACAAGCTCTGCCATATCCTCTTTAAAGCGTTTGCCTACCCCTGCTTCAAATCGCAGAGAAAGCGGGCTTCTGGGATTATGGAAATTATATACATAACACCAGTCACAGGGCACTTCCTCTGTTGCCGCCAGTTTTTCCGTGCTGTTGCGTGCATATGTTGTTTTGCCCGCGCCGGAAGGCCCCGCCATATAAATATTGTAGCCCTTCATTTTGACTGCAAGCCCAAAGTCAAACGCCTTTACCGCTCTTTCCTGCCCGATGATCCCTTCCAGCGGTTCGATTTCCGCTGTTGTCTGAAAAGAAAAATGCTCAGGAAAACAGCCGCTTTTCAGCTGTGTATAGTCCAATTCAAAATGCTTTGTCATTTTATTCGCCTCCTTACAGAAAACGCCGAGAGTTCCCATAACAAGCTCCCGACGCCCCTTATTTTTATATTCATGCAGATTCTTTCTGCATTTTTATTCTTTTTCCTCAGAAAAATACTTCCACATGATAATGGCATCTTCTTTGGTATCGGGATAATAATTCTTGCGGATTCCCTCTGCTTTAAAACCGTATTTATGATACAGCCCCTGCGCAGGTGCATTCCCCATACGCACCTCAAGCGTGATACCATACATCTGTTTTTCTTCTGCCACTTCGATCAGTTTTTCCATCAGCATTGCACCGATGCCAAGCCCGCGTGCTTCTTCCAGTACCCCTACGTTTGTGATATGTCCTTCTATCACAACGTGCCACATCCCTGCATAGCCGACTACCTTTCCGTCTTTTATGGCAACATAGTAAATTGCAATATTATTTTCCACTTCCTTTTCAAAATCATTCCGTGTCCATGGAATCGAAAAGGTTGCTTCCTCTACTGCCAGCACGCCGTCAATGTGCTTTGCCTCCATCGGTACGATTTCAATCATCCTGCCGCGTCCTCCTTCGCTTTTTCTTCCGCTTCCTTCTGCAGGCGTTCTTCTCTTTCTCTTTCCGCCTGAGATTTACGCAGATAGATCAGTTCAAATGCATCGGAAGGCTTTGCAAGTCCTTCTTCAGCAAGTACCTTGCCAAGAGCCGCCACGGAAGCCCCTCTCTGCAGACTGCAGTTTGCAGGCGCAAACAGAAACTCGGGATTCTGCTGTAATTTTTCTCTGTGTACGGGCACACCGTCCCCCAGAAACATCACTTCGGATTCCAGCATTTCCGCAATTTCAATGATTCGTTCAATGGGTTCTGCCATATGGTCTGTCAGACGGATCAGCTTGCCGTCTTCCCACATATAGAAAGCCGCATAAACCTGATTTCTTCTGGCATCCATAATGGGGCAGATAAATTTTCTGCATTCTAACATATTGTATGCGAGTGCATCCAATGTTGGCACTGCCACAATGGGCTTGTCCAGTGCAAGTGCCAGCCCCTTCGCTGTTGCCGCACCAATGCGCAGACCTGTAAAAGAGCCGGGACCTGCCGCACAGGCAATATAATCTATGGTTGCTTTATCTGTTTCTGTCTGTTCCAGCACCTGCGCAATGATCGGCATAATGGTCTGGCTGTGATTCAGTTTATAATTCAAAGTTACTTCCGCCAGCAGTTCATCATCTTCGATCAGTGCCGCACTGGCTGTCTGTCCTGTGGTATCAATTCCCAGAATTTTCATTCCTTATCCCTCCTGTCTGATGGTAATACAGCGATAATCGTCGTTATCCTGCGTATAATCCTTTTCTACCGTAATCCAGATGGCATCCTCAGGAATCAGCCCTTTCACAAGCTCTGCCCATTCCACCAGACAGACACCCTGTCCGTAGAAAAATTCCTCGCATCCTGTATATGCCATTTCTTCCTCATCCGCAATGCGGTACACATCAAAATGATACAGCGGCAGTCTGCCTTCATATTCATTCATAATCGTAAAGGTCGGGCTTGTAATGTGTTCTGTGATACCAAGCCCTTTTGCAAAGCCCTTTGTGAACACAGTCTTGCCAACGCCCAGATCGCCGTTTAAGCAGTATACCTGTCCTGCCTTTGCTTCCTGCCCCAGTCTTTCCCCCAGTGCAAGTGTTGCTTCGGGGGAATAGGTTTCTATTCTCTCGTTCATTTTCATCCGTCCTTATTATCTAAAAATTGCTGTCATGTCCGTGTCCACAAGGTGTGTGTTTGTTCCGTCAAAGAAGAACAGATTTCCTTTCTGTTTTTCTGCATCGTATTCTTTCAGATATACCACTTTCCCGTTTCCATGATAGAAGAAAGCAAATACATCTTCGTCGATCGTTACAAACTCGTCCTCTTTCCAGCAGCAAAGTGTGCCTGTTTCGGTCTGATCTTCTGCAAACTGGATAAAATACACTTCCTCTCTGTCTGGCGCATACTGAACCCCTGCCGCAATTTCTGACAGCATGGTATGTGCAGGTCCCACTGTTTCCAGAGTACCTTTGTTATTTTCATAATTATAATAATAGCCAAGCTGATCACTGCCGCCGAGGAAATCAAGGCTTTCTACGCCCATCTGTACCGCTTCGGCTTCTTCTGCTTTTCCGATTTCCATATACATCAGAATGGATTCACCTGTCACAGGCTCCTGTACCAGATACGCCGCATGACTGCCGTCTGCAGACACCCTAATGCTATCGGGCTGTATGCCATACCCTGTCAGGATCTCACAGTTTCCACGGGTATCTGCCAGAAATGTCTGCTGCTCGCCGTACATCAGGGACATATAGTACAGATACTGTACCATATCCAGACCACCTTCCACCGTGGAAAGTGGAATTTTTGCCGTTTCTTCCATGCGGTAACCTGCTGCATATGCACGTTCACAGTCCACGGAAACAGCAGAAATCACATTGTCCGCCACTTTTACTGATTTGCCGCCTGTCATCACATAACATTCCTGCAGCAGAGGCTCCATGCCTTCGCCGTTTGCCATCGCTTCACGGATTTCATCTCTCAGAGCCTTTGCTTCGTAGCCTTCGTCGCCTTCCTGTAAAGCCGCATCCGCTTCCGTCATATCATCTTCAATCAGGTCTGCATACGGAATCTGCTCCGCAGATACACAGCTGTACAGCAGATCTCTGCCGTTTGGCATCAGTTCCATGTACGCAACATTTTCTGCCGCAACTGTGGGTTCTCCCTTGAAATCATAGCTGTAAATGCAATAGGATTCCTCACCCGGTGCCACAAAGTAGAGCATATCCTCTGCCAGTGCATACATCTGTACATCATCTGTCAGTTTTATGGACTCCATAGGCATATTGCAGGGTGTTAAACAAAGCATACCGTATGCATCCACATAAATCAAATACTTTCCGTCTTTGCTGAGCGTAAACACATCTTCCTGCAGATGCAGACCTTCTGCAACAACCCATGCACTTTCGCCATCATACAGATGCAGGATCAGATTCTCTCCTTCCGCAGTCAGATATGCGGCTGTTTCGCCGTTTTCACTCGCCAGATACGCATATACATTGTCAGCGATCCAGTCGCCCTCGGATGCGCCCTCTGCAAGTGTCTTGCGGTACAGTGTAAAACTGCCTGTTTCATCAATATTTGCAGGATAATATGCATATTTCCCGCTGTCCACGATTTCCGCACCCCATGCAGAATAAAAATAGTTGTATTCGCCGCCTGCGCTCAGATCCTCCTGCAGCAGATAGGACTCTGTTTTTTCATCATAGATATACAGGTCATTGTCCTTTGCATACAGCACGCCATTATCGGGCAGTTTTTTCACGATTCCCAGATCAGCCGTCCAGCAGAATGCCAGAAATGCCGCCATTACTGCAAAACCAAGCAGTATCTGCAGCAGATTGCTTTCTTTTTGGGGCTGTTTCTGCTCTTGTGCAGGCGCAGAACCCGCTTCTTCTGTTTTTGCCTCTTCCGTTTCTGCAGCAGCTTCCGTCTGTTCTTCTTCGGCTGCTTCTTCTGTTTCTTCAGTTTCTTCTGCTTTTTCTGTTTCAGCTTCTGCCGATTCCTTCAGCTCTTCTGCTTCCTGTACAGTTTCCTGCACTTCTTCCTGTTCCTCTGTATCTGCAGATTTTTTCAGTTCTTCCTGCTTTTCCAGATCATCCATATTTCTTTCCTCCTGTCAGCCTTTTTGTTTTCGGCTTTAAAAATACCGTTTCCATACCTCCAGAGCCACACGCCCCAGACCCCTGCTGTTTTTTACGGTTTTGTGTGCTTTTTTCCTGCGCAGAAGTTTTTTTGCTTCCCGCAGTTCTTTTTTCAATTCTTTCAGATCCGCTTTGTCAGCCGCTTTTTTTGCCGCTTTTGCCTTTTCTCCCGGCAGCTTCTTTTTCAGGGCAAGTGCCTTTTTCCCCACTTTTACGGCTTTCATCCCTTTTTTTGCGATATCCATGCCTTTTTTTGCTTTGGCATCCATAAAAAGCCCCCTCTCTGAAATGATATCTGTGGCTATTTTACCATAGAAGCCCATAGAAAGTCCATAAACTCTGCGAAACTGCAGACAACTCTAATTTGTTAACAAATTATTAAATTTATTAACTTTTTGATGAAAAATTCATTTACAAACAGCCTCTTTTCCTATATAATACAATTTAGTTTGAGTATAGAAATAATTCATATTTGATATAAAGTAAACAGAAAGGCAGATTTTTCAGATATGGGCAAGTCAAAAAAAAGTAAGGCAAAGAAAAATAAAGCGAAAAAGCAGAATATACAGAAAGCAGCACTGACAGCACCTGTTACAAACGAAACACAGGCAGTCATCGAAGCTGCAAAAGTACCCGAAGCAGTCAAAACAGCAGAAGTTGAAAAAGCTGTGGAAACAGTTGTACAGGAACAGAAAAAGCATTTCCTGACACTGCATCTTTCTCATAAAGGACAGCAGAAAACACTGCACTTCCGTATCCGTCACGCAGCAGCGGCCTGCGCAGCAGCGGCACTGGTACTGGGCGGCGCAATCTATACTGCAGGTGCATACCAGAAAACAAAAACTGAACTGCAGGCTTCCGAGCAGCAGCTTCTGGAAACAGAACGCACAAACCGCAAGCTGGAACAGCGTGCAGAGCTTCTGGAAAACGAAAATAACGAATATACAGAAAACATCGAAAAAATCGAAACAAAAACAGAAGAACTGGAAGAGAAGCTGAATGAACTGGAAACAGTAAAGGAAGATCTGTATAACCAGCTGGAAACAATCAACGGTGTGGATTCCTCCACTGCTGCTCCTGCAAAAGCAAAGCTGGTTTCTATGGAAACACCAGCAGATACCTCTGCCTTTACTGAAGTAGTAAGAACCCCCTATCATCAGACAGAACAGCTGTTTGAAAATGTAGATAAAATGACTACACTGCTGAATGATACGAAAGTTTCTTTCAAAGACGTTGCTTTTGAAGTAACACAGACAGTAGCCGCACATACATCCGTCCCCACAGGCTGGCCCGTGGAAAGCGGCTATGTTTCCACAGAATTCAATCCTACAGCAGATCCTTCCATCAGCGACGGCAGAAAGCACAAAGGGATTGATATTGCAACCAGAAGCCAGATCATCCCCGTTTATGCAACAGCTTCCGGTACCGTTGTAAAAGCGGAATACCGTGACGACTACGGCTATATGGTAGTGATCGACCACGGCAACGGCTTCACAACATTATATGCACATAACTCTGGTCTGTCTGTAGAAGTCGGCGACACTGTAAAACACGGTGATGTGATCGCTATGACAGGCAGCACAGGGATGTCCACAGGCGTTCATGTACATTATGAAATCATGCTCAACGGCGTATACCAGAATCCCAGAGATTTTATGTAAGAACAGTAAAGGCTGTCTGCAACCGCAGACAGCCTTTCTTTTTTGCTTTCAGTGAATTACGTTATATTTTCTTCGCAGAAACGAAGTTTCTGCAAATAGGATTCCAAAGGGGTTACCCCTTTGGTGGGGGTATTGGGGGCAACGCCCCCAAGGTCTTTGTCTTTGTCTTTATCTTTATCTGTATACTACTGCTGTGCCGGATGCTGTTACCATCAGCATACCGTTGTCCGCACCCAGTACTTCATAATCAATGTCGATGCCTACAACTGCATTTGCACCCAGTTCCGCCGCTCTCTGTTCCATTTCCTTCAGCGCATTCTGTCTTGCATTAACCAGTTCGGATTCATATGTATTGGAACGGCCGCCAAACATATTTCTCATCCCCGCCATCATGTCTTTTACCATGTTTACACCGGAAATCACTTCACCGAATACGATACCTTTGTACTCTACAATCTGTTTTCCTTCAATACTCTGTGTTGTTGTTACGATCATACTAACACCCTCCTTAAAAATTTATGCAATCAGTCATTTGTCAGATTTCCGTTTCCCTGAATCGGAATCTGTTCGCCCAGATATTTTGGTTTCAGCTTCAGCCATGCCTGACAGAAGTCCTTTGCCCTTGCCGCCGCTTCCCGCAGATCTCTGTAGCTCTGCCCGCGGTAAACAATATCCTCTGCCGCAACGCCATACGCTTCCAACCCCAACCTTTCGGCAATATATAATGCTCTTGGCAGATGATACGCCTGTGAAACCACAAGCACCCGCTCTGCACAGAAAATTTCCTTCGCACGATACATACTGTCGTAGGTATCAAAGCCTGCATGATCCATAAAAATTACTTCTGAGGAAATTCCACGTTCCAGTGCATATGTCTTCATGGTATTTACTTCGTCATAGCCCCTTGTGCCATGGTCGCCGCTCATCAGAAGCCTGCCGCTTGCGCCTGCTTCATACAGAGCAAGCCCTTTGTCCAGTCTGTCCCGCAGCATAAGGCTTGGCGTTCCATCGGGTCTTACCTTACAGCCCAGTACCAGAATACAGTCTGCCTTTTTTTCAGCTGCTTCTTCCACGGAAAGGATTCTTTTTGCCGTTGTGTGCTTTATATATGCGTTAATTCCAAATAACAGGGCAGCCCCGCACACACCCATACAACAAAGCCAGATGAACAGCCGCTTCCGGACTGCCCGTTTCTCCCTACTCATACGTTACGAACCTTCGCGCCAAAGGGAGTCAGTGCCAATGCCGCAAATTTAAAATGCTGCAGACCGAAAGGAATTCCTATGATTGTCACGCAGCACACCGCACCCATTGCCACAGAAGACAATGCCAGTTCAATGCCACAGAACAGCACCCAGATCACATTCAGGATCACAGAGCCGCTGCCCATACTGCCATAATCAATGGTCTTCCCAAAGGGGCAGAGTGCCATTTTGGCAAATTTGAAGCACTGCATCCCAATCGGCATACCGATCACAGTGATACAGCAAAGGCATCCTGCCAGAAACCAGCCCAGCGCAGAAAACAGTCCGCCAAAAATCAACCATGCAATATTTCCCAATACCTGAAACAATGTCATGTCCATTCCTCCTTACGTTCCTGCATCTCTTTTCTGTAAAACAATACCGCTTCTTTATAGTCTTCCTGTTCCAAAGCCGCCGCCCCTTCCTCCGAAAGAGCATACACGCCTTTTTGGATACGCCGAAACCAGTTGTCATAATTCTTCGATAACGGCACAATACAATCTTCCATGCCCAATGTACGAATTTCTTTTGTGGATGTCTGCCCTTTTGCTTCCAGAAGACAGGCAGCACGGATACTCCGCTCCCGAAATGCCGTCATCAGCTTCTTTCTCGTCATACCGCCTGTGTTGCTGTTCAGATTTCTGCTGTCCAGTTCTTTCTGCACCTGTTCCCGCTTTTTTCGGTTTTTCCATGCAGTACTGTCAGACGGTTCCAGAATCACATCCACTGTTTTCATCGGGCTGTCCAGTGCCACTGTCAGAAGCCCCAATTCCAGCCGCTTCAATAAGCGAAGCATATCCTTCCACGCTTTCTGGCGATGCCCTTTTTGAGGTCGGGGAATTGCCACAAAAACAGATTCCGTCAGACTCTGCCGCTCCAACGCCTGATAGACCAGCTTCAGATTGAATGCCTTTTTCAATTCCACAATAACAAGCTGACCTTCTTTCCGTGCCGCAATATCACAATGCTTCACTTCTGCCTGCACCTCATAGCCCTCCGCTTCCAGAAAAGATCGGATCGGCTCATACAGCTCTGTTTCCAAAAATGCCATGTTATTCTCCTGCCATAAAGGCTTCGATTTCTTCCACAGTCTTAATCATAGCAGAGGTCATTACTTCATTTCCGTCTGCTGTTACCAGCACATCATCCTCAATGCGGATACCGATTTCCCATTCTTCGATATACAGCCCGGGTTCCACTGTCAGCACCATACCGGGCTGCAGCATCCGTTCTGTATATCTGCCGATGTCATGCGTTTCTGCTCCCAGATAATGGCTCACGCCATGATAATAATATTTCGCCACATCTTCTTTTGTTTCCGCCAGACCGATTTCTTTCAGTGCCTCAAAGTAATAGTCTTTCAGCAGTTCATTCAGGGAAGAAAAAGGCACATCCGGGCGGATCGCTTCAATCACTCTTCTCTGCCCCTCTAATACAATATTGTAGATCAGCTTCTGGCGTTCCGTAAATCTGCCGTTAATGGGGAACGTACGGGAAATATCCCCGTTATACCATTCCACCTGTGCCCCTGCATCTACCAACAGCAGTTCGCCGTCTGCAACAGTCTGATTATTCGCCATATAATGCAGGATCGTTCCCCGCTTGCCGCCTGCGGCAATGGTCTGAAACGCCTTTTCTTTTACGCCGTTTTTCAGCAGTGTATAATCAAAATATGCTTCTGCTTCATATTCTTTCATGCCTGCTTTTGCATTCTTCATCATTTCTTCGATGCCAAGACGGGTAATCTCCATGGCTTTGCGCATCCGCTCCAGTTCCCATTCTTCTTTAATCAGACGCAGGTCGCCAAATACAGGATACAGGTCGCCAATCACTGCATGAGGTGCATATCTGTGTACCTTTTCCGCAAACTGCAGTGCAGGAGAAAACGTGTCGTCCCATTCTCTTTTTTCCATATCCAGCCATACTTTTTTGATGCTGTTTTTGAAAATATAGGAAGCAAAGGCTTCTTCAAAGGTATCAATCGGCGCAATGTTCTTGATGCCGCTGATGCTTCTTGCTTCTTCCTCTGTCATGTTTGCACCGACCCATTTCGCCATATCCCCGTTATCTCTGGGGATAAAGAGGGTTTCTTCCACACCTGTTCTTGTTTTTGCCAGAAACAGGATGCAGTTTTCCCGCTCGATGCCTGTCACATAATAAAAATTACGATCGGGAGAAAAAGGGTATTTTTCATCTCCTCGTTTATAGGGTGCCTGTCCCGCAAAGAGCACTGCTGCAGAAAACAGTTCCATGCGCTGAAACAGCTTTTCCCTATTTTTTTTGAATCGTTCCATTGCGCCAGCAGATCCTCTCTGCCATGCTTCTGGCAGTCCTGCTGCTGCAGACCGTTTCCTGCGCCGAAAGCAGCGAAAATACCGAAGCTGCCGCGGACACCCGTACCACCTCCTTCAGCTTTGCGTACGGTCTTCAGTACAACAATATTCTCGGTGACCTCAAGGGCAACGATACAGGCGTAGGCTCCTACTACCAGAGCAAACTCAAAGCAGCAGACAGACTGCTTGAAAAAACCCTCGCAGACTTCGAAAAAATCAAGGAAAACCGCGGCTGACAGCATTTCTCCCTTCCGTCCGCCGCCGTCTCCGCTTCCAATCCCGAAAAGACCGGTTTCCCGCTCGGATATGAGCAGGCGCAGGATCGCGCGAAGCTGCGCGCGGGTTTCGCTGGCCGACACAGACATGCCTCCCTTCGGCAGAATTGGTGGTTTA
>CALASU010000227.1 GCA_937888765.1 uncultured Clostridia bacterium
TTTCAAATACCGTAAAGCCCTGCTCCATATATTCTGTGCAAAGGGAACCGTAGCCTGTTTCCTTCAGTATGGAAACCAGACTGTCACTTCTGTAAGCTCTTACCAGTGTGTCCACGCTGATCTCACCGCCGGGTACCACACACGCCAGAAGTTCTTCTTCGCTTCTGTCCAGCTTTTTGATACGCAGCAGTGTTTTCAGATTGGTCACATCAGCCAGCTTGCAGACATATTTTTCCACATAGGGGATACCCAGTTTCTTCGCCGCATCACTCATCACACGGAAGCAGGCACGGTCAAGAATGGTATCAATATAGCTGCCGCTCTTTGTCTTTGCATATAATTCGATGGCTTCTTCTACTGCCTTTTCGTCAATATTGGGAAGCTCTATATAATTTCTTTCACGGAAATTTTTTTTCAGTTCTTCCACAGGGATCGTACCGCCATGAATCATAAAGTTCTTGCCGTTTACCTGTGAAATTTCCTCTTTGATCAGCACCTTCAGATTATGATAATCATTTTTGAAGCGGAAGATATCCATAAATGTTTCATTGGGAATCAGCTTCCCGACTGCCTGATATGCTTCCTCCAGATTCGCTTCAACCATGATTTCAAAGTCATACACTTCTCTGACAGGTGTTTTTCCGTAATCACTGTCCATCAGCATACGCAGTGCTTCTTCTGCATCCTTGGCTTCTGCCATCTGCATCAGCTTCTGCTTTGTGAGCAGTTTATTTTCCATGGAACGAACGCTCGCCACGGCGAAAGGGTAAATTCTTTCTCTTGCCATTTGCTACCCCTCCTTAAAATAAAATGCTTGCTGCTGTCTGCTGGATCTGTTCTTTTTCTACATTGATGATTGATTCAAAAGAATAGTTATATTCGATATCGCCGTTTTTCACGATAAAGCCGCCGCTGATATCGCTGTGTTTTTCAGACAGTGTAAAGCCTTTTTCTGCCACAACAGCCGCCAGACGGGAGGCGTCTTTTTCGGAAACGATGATTTCTGTCCCCATCGTTTTATCCAGCTTATCCAGCATACCGCCGATCACATCGGCATATGCCGCATCCTCCAGAGAAAGCAGGCGTTTTTCTGCTTCTGCCAGAATATCTGCCAGAATTGCCTGTTTTGCTTCCAGAATGGATTTTTTTGCCTGCATCTGTGCCGCAGAGATTTCTTTAGAAGCCGCTTTTTCCGCTTCTGCGGAAGCCTCTCTGTCATACAGATCCAGTTCTTTATTGACTTTTTCCTTCGCAGCCTTCAGAATGGCATCTGCTTCTTCCTGACCTTTCGCCACGATTGCTTTTGCCGCTTCCTCTGCATCTGCGATGATTTTATCAATGATAATCTTACCATCATTCATAGGAGTTACTCCTCCTTTTTCTTTATTTTGATTACAGCTGAATGCTGTTCAGCATCAGGAAAGAAACCAGCAGAGCCAGAACGGCATATGTTTCTACCATCGCTGCAAACAGCATACCTTTTGCCAGTTCACTGGGTCTTTTGCCAACCAGCATAACGCCCGCAGCTGCTGCTTTACCCTGAGAAATACCGGAAACCAGACCAACGAATGCGATGGGCAGACATGCTGCAAAAATTGCCGCACCCTGTGTTACTGTCAGATCAACCATACCGTCGCCGCCCAGCAGACCTACTTTTACCATTACGATAAACGCGATCAGCAGACCATAGATACCCTGTGTACCGGGCAGAGCCTGCAGCAACAGTACCTGACCAAATTTATTGGGGTCTTCGGAAACAACGCCTGCTGCCGCTTCCCCTGCAATACCTACACCTTTTGCACTCCCGATCCCTGCAAACAGAGATGCCAGAGCTGCGCCGCCTAATGCTAAAAATTCACCACTAAATAATTCAGTCATTGTCATTACCCTCCTTGAGAATCTTGATATACTTTGTTTTTCTTTCAAATGGAGCGAAAGGTCTTCCGCCGCCTGTATAGAATTTGCCGAAGAATTCAACGTACTGCAGTCTGCAGGAGTGTACGAACGCACCCAGTGCATTGATGGCAAGGTTAAAGATCGTACCGAATATCCATACAACGATCAGCAGTGCACAGCCCATAAAACCGTCGCCTGCCAGAGAACCCAGTGTGTTGAATACCTGTGCAACTACGCCCGTCGCCAGACCCAGTGCCAGCAATCTGGAATAAGAAAGTACGTCAGACAGATAGCTTGTGATGCCGTAAAGGCTGCCAAGACCGCCTGTCAGCTTTCCGAAAATACCTTTTTTCTTTCTGCCGCCTGTTACAAGGATGCCGACTGCACCAACGATTGCGAGGATTTTACCAACGCCGACCATTGCAGGAGCGATGCTGCCGCCAAAAGCAAACATCACAATACCAATCAGCAGTGCATACCACAGACCGATGTCAAACAATGCATCCATCGGATGACCGTCTTTGATGAGCATATACGCCTGTACGCCCATACCGACAAACAGATGTACCGCACCCAGAATCAGGGATACGATCAGCAGACGCATGGGTTCGCTCAGAGGGTCGAACCACAGCGGTTTGATTACAAATTCCTTGCCGAGGAACATATCTGCTGCGATGGTAAAGAAATTACCAAACCAGCCGCCGAACAATGCCCCCCACATAAATGTGGAGATACCGCAGAGCATGAACATTTTGATCATGCGGTGGGTAGTGCCTTCCAGCTTATATTTCTTCAGCATGATTGCACACAATACTGTCAGAATCAGCCCATACGCCGCATCCGAGAGCATCAGCCCGAAGAAGATAAAATAGAACGGTGCCAGTACCGCTGTCGGGTCGATGTCACCCTTACCGGGCAGGCTGTACATACCGGTTACTGCTTCAAAGGGTGTTACCAGACCGTTATTGTTTAACAGAACGGGAGGTTCATCCTCTTCCGCAGGTTCCTGAATATCATAATAAAATTCATACTTTTTCAGCAATGCTTCCACTTCGCTCTGGGATACCTTAGGCATCCAGCCATCGAAATAGAATACTGTTTCTGTGCTCAGCATATCCCCTACGATCTTCACACGATCTCTGTGCATGACCAGACTATCGTAGAGATATTCGATTTCCTTACGGGCAGGAGATAATTCTGCCAGCACTTTTTCATGGGTTTCAATTTCTTTTTCAATTTTTTCAATTTCTTTTTCGTAGCGATGTGTCGCCTCTGTAGCAGTCCCCTTGTCCGCAAGGTTTACCACTGCGAAATTATAAGGACGCAGTGCTTCCAGCACCTGATCCTTTTCTTCCTTCAGACAGATCACGGAATAATATTTCTGCTGCTTGTCTTTGCTGACTTCCTGCACAACCGCACCGGCTGCTGCCTCATGTACGGATGCTGTCAGCTTTGCCGTATCTGTTTTGGCACTTGCCACCCCCAGAAATACGGCAGCATATTCCGTTTCAGTCATTTCCAGAGGAATATCGAGTGTTTCCCAAGGCTTCAGACCTGTAATCAATGCCCGCAGACGATTGATTTCACTTTTACCGTCAGCAATACCCTTATAGGCAGAAAATGCAGTGTCCACATTGCGTTCTGTTTCGGTTCTGGACTGGTCGACATGTTCGACAAATCCTTTCCGTTCCATAACCTCTCTTGTGTGGAACAGCGGCTTTTTCGCCGTGTCATATTTGCTGATCGCTTCCAGCGCTGTACTTACATGGGAAATCTGGGACTCCAGACGTGAAACATCGGCACTGTTACTGGTTCGGAAAATATCCGGCATCCATTCTTCGTCCTCAACGACACCTGCCTGTGAGTTGATCTCTACAACCCCCAGATGCATCAGTTCAGAGATGAAAGGGATACGGGTACTGTTCAGACCAATGACAGTCAGCTTCCGCATCTCAACAACTGCCATACGTTCCCACGACCTTTCCGATTACCGCCGCTACAGCGTCCTCTCTTTTTGCAGATGCCTGTTCTCTGATTGCAGAACACGCTGCATCCGCTTCTTTTAAAATTTCCTGAATAGTCTGCTGACTATCCTCCACAGCTTTTTCTACGGCTTCCTGCATTTCTTTTTTCCCCTGCAGTTTCGCCTGCTCAAACAGCTCCTCGCGCTGTTTCAGTGCATTGGCTTTTATTTCTTCTGCCTCGAGAGCTGCCTGCTGCTTGATTTCGCCTGCACGGATTTCCGCATCGACAATGCTCTTTAGGATTTCATAAGCCATTTACCTCACCTCTCTTGCTGCATTTTTTATTGAACAATCTGATTCAGCACAAAATCTCCTTACCCTTTTCCTATATTGTTAATATCATAACAAAATGATCTTTACATACCTGTAAGCGTTTGTTCCAAATAGTCTTGTTCTGCCTGTATTGTCTTTCAAATACAGACTTTTTTCTTTCTGCGGAAGAATCATCTCACTTTCTTCCGTTTTTGAATAGATTGGGTATGTACGAAATCACAAACACACCTTACCCTTTATAATAGATTATTTATGCACCATTGTCAATGTTTACTTGCTTTCTTTCAAAATTCGCCATATTTTTATCTTAATTTGCCAGTTTCGTTAAAATTTCATCGTGATTCCACTTTCTTTCACCGTGAAAATACTGTATACACTTTCATTTTTTATACATTTTGCATACAAAAAAGGACATCGACTTCTGTCAATGTCCTGAAAAATTCAGTTTTCCTGCAAGGACGCAAATGCCGCACGAATATCCCGCTTCATCCAGCGGGGCAGTTCGCTTTCTTCCATTTCTTCCTCACTCAGCCAGTAATAGGCTTCATGCTCATCACTTAACAGCACTTCGCCCGCTTTCCAGCTGCAGGCATATGTAAAGATACAAAGATGGATATGGTGCTTGATGGCATCAAATAAGGATAAGGGCTTACCGATCGTTACTTCCAGATTGGTTTCTTCTCTGATCTCTCTGAGAAGCCCCTCTTCCGATTTTTCAAAAAAATGCACGCCGCCCCCGGGCAAATCCCATTTCTGATGGCTGTTCATGAAACTGCCTTCCATCTCATCTTTGGAGCGGCAAAGCACCAATGCTTTATTCTCTTTGATGATGACCGCTTTTACAGCCACCGCAAAATCTCGTTTCACAGACTCGCCCCCTTCATGGTTTTTCTTACTTCGCTTCTTCCAGCAGACGAATCAGATCTTCTTCTGTAAAGTCGTATTCCTTACTGCAGAAATGACAGTGCAGGTTTGCTTTTTTATCTTCACGGATGATTTTTTCCAACTCTTCCTTGCCAATACTGATCAGTGCTTTTTCCACACGTTCTCTTGTACAGTTACAGTAAAATGTTGCGGGGATCGTATCTGTAATTTTCAGATCCATATCGCCCAGAATCATCTGCAGGATGCCTTCGGGTGTCTGCCCCATATCCAGCAGGTCTGTTACATAAGGAATCGCATTCAGCTTTGCTTCCAGCTTTGTAATCATTTCTTCTGTTGCATTGGGCAGCAGCTGAATGATAAAACCACCTGCTCTGCGGATAGATGTATCTGTTTCGATCAGAACACCCAGACCTACTGCAGAGGGCGTCTGTTCGGACTGTGCAAAGTAGTATGTCAGGTCTTCTGCGATTTCGCCTGTTACCAGTTCAATACGGCCTGCATAAGGTTCTCTCATACCGATATCCTTGATGATGCTCATATAGCCGTTGCCGATGGCACCGCTTACATTCAGTTTACCGGGATACAGGTCGGGCACTTCCACACCGGGGTTAAATACGTAGCCCTTTACCTGTGCCTTGCTGTCACTTGTTACAACCATACCCTGCAGAGGGCCTTCGCCTCTTACCTGCAGTGTCAGAATATCTTTTTCACCTTTCAGCATACTGCCCATCATCGCAGCTGCTGTCATCAGTCTGCCCAGTGCGGCAGAAGCGACAGGAGAAGTATGGTGGATTTCTCTTGCATGCTGTACCATTTCTTTTGTCGTAGCGGCAAAGGCACGGATACTGCCATTGCCCGCTGTTGCTCTTACAATATAGTCACCCATTGTTCTTATTCCTCCGTTTTCTGCAATCGAGCCACAAACAGCAGACGTTCGCTGTCTGCCTTCGGTGCATCAAAGCTGTATCCGTCATAGACTTCCACAAGCTCCATGCCGCCTGTCTGCAGCCCTTCTTTTATTTCTTCCATAGAGTAGGCTCTTTCATAGTGAAATTCCTCGATCCGTTCATACAGACCATTTGGCTGTTCTATGAAAAAGCTCACATAATATTCATTGATTCTGTCTTCCTCATCATAATGATTTTCCCAGACATAGGCAGCCGCTTCTTCTGCAGAAGCAAAGATATTCTGCCCCAATACCTCACGGAATTTATATTCCGTATTCAGATCAAACAGGAACAGGCTGTCCGCTTTCATATGCTCTGCAATACTGCGAAAGGCATCTTCCAGCTGTCCGTCCTCTGTCAGATAATTCATGCTGTCACACAGGCTCAGGATACAGTCTGCCTTTTCGCCAAGCTCCAGCTCTGTCATATCCTGACAGGCAAATCTGGCTTCTGCTCCCTCGCTTCTTGCTTTATGCTCCGCCTCAGCAAGCATCTCGGGAGAGAGATCCACTCCGATCACATCATAGCCCTGCTTTGCCATAGGGACTGTGATTGTGCCTGTCCCGCAGCCCAGATCAATCACAGTCTGCGGTTTTTTGCCGAATTTTTCCCAGACGGCATAGATATGCTGCAGCCATTCGTCATATTCCACTTGTTCCATAAAAAGATCATACACAGATGCAAAGGCTTCGTATGCACTCATATTCCATACCTCCGAGGGAAAATTTCATTCTGTCTTTCTTCCTATAAAAGACAAACTATTAACAATATTTTATTATACCTTATCTTTCAATCTCATTCAACAGTTTCTTTTTTTATTTTTTCCTCTCGTTTTCGTTTCCCCATAATCCCGCCGATCCGTCCGCTTTCTCTGGAGGTCAGCCCTTTCCATCCAAGCTGCTCCACCTTATCCAATAATCCCAGTTCCTCCGCAATTTCGTATTTCATGACAAGATCTTTCTTTTCTGCTTCCGTCAGTTCTTTTTTCTCTTTCAATATTCGCACTCCCTTTCTATTCTTTCAGTATGTCCCAATCAAAACAGAATCATTCCTTTTGTATTTTGTATGCAATCAAATGTTTTCCGGAAAAAATACAATATTTTACTGAAAATCGTTTGACAGAAGCATAAACTGGTGTTAGACTATGTAGCAAATACATCATTTTTCAAAGTAGAGGTGCGTTTTTCAAGAGTATTCGGGCGAATATCATAAGGGATAGAAGAAACTCGAAAAAAGGGAAAAATGCCGAAGAAAAAATCAGCCTTATCGTTTTTTTCTGGTTGTGCGGTTAAGAGCCGTATGACTGTCATTGGAAAACCCAATGGAGCGCTACAAAGAAAAGCAAACTGTGGCACTAGTCTACAGTTTCCTTGGAAGTCGGCGCAGGCCGGCTTTTGTTATTTCAGTAAAAAGTAAGAAAGAAGGAATCCCAAATGAAAAAGATCAATCTCGCTGTCGTTGGTGCAACCGGTATGGTAGGCAGAACTTTCCTGAAGGTTCTGGAAGAAAGACAGCTCCCTATTGAAAATTTCTACGTAATGGCATCTGCTCGTTCCGCAGGCAAAACACTGGAATTCAACGGTAAGGAATACGTTGTGGAAGAACTGACAGAACATTCCTTTGATAAACCCATTGATATCGCTCTGTTCTCCGCAGGCGGCGGCACAAGCGAAAAATTCGCCCCCATTGCAGCAGCGCATGGCTGTATCGTTATCGACAACAGCTCTCAGTGGCGTATGGACCCCGAAGTTCCTCTGATCGTTCCCGAAGTAAACCCCGAAGACATCAGCTGGCACAAAAACATCATCGCTAACCCCAACTGCTCCACAATTCAGGCGATGGTTGCACTGAAACCTCTGGATGACAAATACAAAATCAAACGTGTGGTTTACTCCACATATCAGGCAGTATCCGGCGCAGGCGTAGCAGGCTGGCAAGATCTGGAAAACGGTATCAAGGGTGAAGCACCAAAAAAATTCCCTTATCCTATTGCAGGTAACTGTCTTCCTCACATTGACGTATTCTGCGACAACGGATACACAAAAGAAGAAATGAAAATGGTTAACGAAACAAGAAAAATCTTAGGTGACGATGAAATCAAAATCACAGCCACAACAGTAAGAGTACCTGTATTTAACAGTCACAGTGAATCAATCAACGTAGAACTTAAGAAACCGTTTGAATTAGATGAAGTATTTGAATTACTAAGAAACTCAGAAGGTATTGTAGTACAGGACGATGTTAAAAACAACATTTATCCTATGGCTATTACAGCAACAGGAACAGATGATACTTATGTAGGCAGAATAAGACGTGACGAAAGTGTTGACAACGGACTTAACTTGTGGGTAGTTGCAGATAACATAAGAAAAGGTGCAGCATCAAATGCAGTACAGATTGCAGAAAAAATTATGAACAAAAACTAATGTTTTTTGAAAGGGATGATTTTATGAAAAACACAGTTTTTACCGGTTCAGCCGTTGCTTTGGTCACACCTTTTAACGAACAGGGTGTTGACTTCCCAAAACTTGGCGAACTGATAGAATGGCACATTGATAACGGTACTGACGCAATCGTTGTGTGCGGTACAACAGGTGAACCGGCAACAATGCCCGACGAAGAGCATTTAAGCGTTATTGAATATGCAGTTAAAAAAGTGAATAAAAGAGTACCTTTAATTGCAGGTACAGGCGGTAATGACACAAGACATTGCACAAACCTTTCAGTTCAGGCTGAAAAATTAGGCGCAGATGCACTTTTGCTTGTTACTCCTTACTATAACAAAACATCTCAGAAAGGTTTACAAAAACACTTTGAAACTGTAGCAGACGCAGTAAATATTCCAATGATACTTTATAATGTTCCATCAAGAACAGGTCTTAATATATCAGTATCATGTATGAAAGAACTTGCAAAACATAAAAATATAGTCGGACTAAAAGAAGCAAGCGGTAACATATCTTATGCTATGGAAGTAATGAAAGAATGCGGAGACGAAATTGATATGTATATCGGTAACGACGATATGATTGTTCCTATGCTTGCTATGGGTTGCAAAGGTGTTATTTCAGTTCTTGCAAATGTTTTGCCTCAGGACACTCATAACATCTGCCAACTTTTCTTTGACAAGAAAACTGAAGAAAGCTCAGCCTTACAACTTAAAGTTTTAGACCTTGTTAAAGCATTGTTTATTGAAGTAAACCCAATCCCCGTTAAAACTGCTATGAATTTAATGGGTATGAATGTAGGCCCTCTTCGTCTTCCTTTATACGATATGGAAGAGAAAAATCTTGAATTTTTAAAAGAACAGTTAAGACATTTCGGTTTAATATAAGTGAGGTATAACAGATGATAAAAATAATGTTATGTGGCTGTAACGGTAAAATGGGATATGCCATAAGTAAATTGGTTGAAAATCAGAAGGACTGCGAAATAGTTTGTGGTATTGATATAAATACAAATCAGGTTTTCCAGTATCCCGTTTTCAAAAATTGCGATGACTATAACGGAAAAGCCGATGTAATCATTGATTTTTCTCATCCCTCCTGTACTGACTCTGTTATTTCTTATGCGGTAAAAACAAAAACACCTGCAGTTATTGCAACTACAGGTCTTGCAAAAGAGCAGATTTCAAACTTGGAAAATTGTTCAAAAGAAGTCCCATTGTTTTTCTCTGCAAATATGTCCCTTGGTGTAAACTTAATTATAAACCTTGTTTCCCAGGCATCAAAACTTTTGCAGGAAAACTTTGACATTGAAATAATAGAAAAACACCACAATCAGAAAATCGATGCACCAAGCGGTACTGCTCTTGCTATTGCAGATGCCATCTCAAATTCAGTAGATTTTGAAACTGAGTATGTTTATGACAGACATTCTGTCCGTAAAAAACGAGGAGCAAAAGAAATCGGTATCCATGCAGTTCGTGGCGGAAACATTGTAGGCGAACACTCTGTAATTTTTGCAGGAACAGACGAGGTTGTTGAAATAAAACATCAGGCAACCTCTAAAGAAGTATTTGCAGTAGGCGCTGTAAAAGCCGCAAAGTTTTTATATAATAAGCCAAACGGTCTTTACAGTATGACAGACTTAATAAACGGGTGATTATATGAGTTTTGTATTAAACAGAATTGACGACGTAGTGCTGGTAACAATAAACAACGTAAAAAACACCGCTCACGCTCTGGCTGATATTTTTAACGCAGTAGGTGAGGCAGATATAAATGTAGATATGATTTGCCAGACCGCACCGTATAAAGGCACAATCAATCTTTCCTTTACAATTGATAACTCCGACCTTTCAAAAACCCTTACAACAGTCGGAAATATCAAAAAAAGTGAAGATGGACTGGTAACAGAAATCAACGGCGGCAACACTAAAATCACAATATTCAGCGAGATTTTAAAAACCGAAAGCGGTATTGCGGGAAAATTGTTTACGGCATTAAGCAATAACGATTTACACATAAAACTGATAACTACTTCAGATGTGGAAATATCTGTACTTGTAGATTATTCAGATGCAGACAAAGTAATGAGTATATTAGAAAAGGAATTTAATTAATGGAACTTTTTGAAACAGAAAAAAAACAAAGTTCTGTAGTAATTGTCGGAGTGCACACAGGAAACGGTGACGAAATAAACGACTGTACCGAACAATCACTTGATGAATTGGAATTACTTGCACATACAGCAGGAGCAGTATGTGTGGGCCGTTTTGTGCAAAATAAGCAGACACCCGACAGCGCAACATATATTGGAGAAGGAAAGGCGAATGACATTCGCCTTTTTTGCCTTGATAATGACGTGGAAATCGCCATATTTGATGACGAATTAACAGGCACACAGATAAGAAACCTTGAAGAACTTCTGGAAGTCAGAGTAATGGACAGAAGTTCCCTTATTCTTGACATTTTTGCTTCCCGTGCAAAAACTGCAGAGGGTAAATTGCAGGTAGAACTTGCACAACTAAAGTATTATCTGTCCCGCCTTGCAGGCTCCTTTGTAAACCTTTCCCGTCAGGGCGGTGGCATCGGCACAAGAGGTCCCGGTGAAACAAAATTGGAAACTGACAGACGTCATATAAGAAACAGAATTTCCGCCTTAAAACAGGAACTAAGCGAAGTTGAAAAAAACAGACAGACTATGCGTAAAAAACGCATTAAAGAGGGCGTTTTACAAATAGCCATTGTGGGTTACACAAATGCAGGAAAATCTACTCTTTTAAATTATCTTACCGATGCAGGAGTGTTGGCAGAGGACAAGTTATTTGCAACTTTAGACCCCACTTCCCGAAAACTTACTTTGCCCGACGGCACAAATGCGGTTTTAACCGACACCGTTGGTTTTATAAGAAAACTGCCACACCACTTGATAAACGCTTTTAAATCAACGCTTGAAGAAGCGGTGGTTGCGGATATGCTAATACACGTTGTTGACGGCACATCACCTGAAATGGCAAACAACATAACTGTTGCACAACAACTGTTAAAAGAATTAAAAGCAGATAACAAGCCCACAATTACGGTGTTTAACAAGTGCGACAAAGGGTCTCCTGACGTTATCGGTCTTGACAGTCCCCATATTTTAATCAGCGCAAAAACAGGTCACAATGTTGACGGACTTTTAAATAAAATAGTAGAAATTTCACCTTATCAGCGTGTGAAACTAAAGGTGTTAATTCCATACGATAAAGGAAATATAATTTCAGTTCTTTATAAAGATGCAAAAATCCTTGGTGAAAACCATACGGAAAAGGGTACTGAACTTGAGATTATTATAGACCAACAGACAAAAAGGTTGGTGAATGATTATATTATATAATTACAAAACAATCAAAAAAGAGGACAACTGCGAATTTATCGAGAAAAAATCAAGATTTATCTGCTACGCCTGTCCTGTCACAAATGAACAACAAGCCCTTGACTTTATAGCAAAAATAAGTAAAAATCATTATGACGCCACACATAACGTATATGCCTATGTTCTGAAAGAGAACAACATAAGGCGGTACAGTGATGACGGTGAGCCGTCAGGCACGGCAGGGATACCCGTTTTAGACGTTATACTAAAAGAAAACTTAGTTGACGTGTGCCTGGTAGTGACAAGGTATTTCGGCGGAACGCTGCTCGGTGCAGGGGGACTTGTAAGAGCCTATTCCAAATCTGCAAAACTGGGTGTTGATACAAGCGGAATATTAGAGAGAATGTACTGCTACTGTTACGAAATAGATGCTGACTATACACTTCTTGGAAAAATACAAAACGAAATAATGTCATACGGCTGTATTTTGGGAGAAACGCTATACACGGACAAGGTAACGGTAAAATGCTTTGTTCCGTATCATATTACAGACTTTAGTGAGAAACTGACCGACGCCACAAACGGCAAGGTTAAAATAAATAAACATAGCGAGGGGAGATTTGTAGATGTTAACTGACATTCAAATAGCACAGAATGCAAAAATGCTACCTATTGAAGAGGTGGCAAAAACTATCGGCATAGATAAGGATATGCTTGAGTTTTACGGAAAATACAAAGCAAAACTTTCAGACGAACTTATTAAAAAAACAAAGGACAACAAAGACGGAAAATTAATACTGGTTACTGCAATCAACCCTACTCCTGCAGGTGAAGGCAAAACTACTACAACAGTAGGTCTTGGACAAGCATTTCACAAAATGGGCAAAAAGGCAATAATTGCACTTCGTGAGCCGTCAATGGGCCCTGTTATGGGTGTTAAAGGCGGTGCAGCAGGCGGCGGTTACGCTCAGGTTGTACCTATGGATGACATTAACCTGCATTTCACAGGGGATATGCACGCAATCTCTGCTGCAAACAATCTTCTTTGTGCAATGATAGACAATCACATTCATCAGGGAAACGCCCTTAGAATTGACGTAAATTCAATTGTGTTCAAAAGAGTTGTGGATATGAACGACAGAGCACTTCGTAATATAATCGTAGGTCTTGGTGGCAAAATAAACGGCGTTCCCCGTCAGGACGGATTTATGATTACTGTGGCATCTGAAGTTATGGCTATCCTTTGCCTTGCAAATGACTTTGAAGACTTAAAGGACAAACTGGGTAAAATCTTAGTTGCCTACGATATGGACGGCAATCCTGTTACTGCAAAACAACTAAATGCAAACGGTGCAATGGCTGTTCTTTTAAAAGATGCAATTAATCCTAACCTTGTGCAGACCTTGGAAAACTCACCCTGTATTATGCACGGCGGTCCTTTTGCAAATATTGCTCACGGCTGTAACAGTATAAGAGCAACAAAATTAGGTCTTAAACTTGCAGACTACTGCATTACAGAGGCAGGTTTCGGTGCCGATTTGGGTGCGCAGAAATTCCTTGATATCAAATGCCGCCTTGGCGGTTTAAAACCCGATGCAATAGTAATTGTTGCAACTGTAAGAGCCCTTAAATATAACGGCGGTATTCCAAAAGCGGAACTTCAGGCAGAAAATCTTGAAGCACTTAAAAAAGGTATCGTTAACTTAGAGGCACATATTGAAAATCTTCAGCAGTACGGTGTTCCCTGCATCGTTGCAATTAACGCATTTAACACAGACACAAAGGCAGAACTTGACTTTATCGCTGATTTCTGCAAAGAAAAAGGCGCAGAGTTTGCTTTGTCAGAAGTGTTTAAAGACGGCGGCGAGGGCGGTATCGCACTGGCAGAAAAAATCATCGAAACTGTGGAAACAAAACCATCTGACTTTAAGGTTTTGTATCCTGACAATATTTCAATCAAAGATAAAATCAAAACTATAGCAACAAAAATTTACGGTGCTGACGATGTAATTTACACTGCAAAAGCCAATAAGGAAATTGATAAACTGACAAGCCTTGGTTTTTCCGATATGCCCGTATGTATTGCAAAAACACAGTACTCCTTAAGTGATGACCAGACAAAACTGGGCAGACCAAAGGGATTTGACATCACAGTTAAAGAGGTACGTGTTTCTGCAGGTGCAGGTTTTATAGTTGTACTTACAGGCGAAATTATGACAATGCCGGGACTTCCCAAAGTTCCTGCGGCAAATAATATTGATATGTTACCAAGCGGTGAAATCGTGGGGTTGTTCTGATGGAAAGAATTATTACCCACAGTGAAGCAGAAACGATAAGCCAAGGTGAAAACCTGGGTAAAACGCTAAATTCAGGTGACGTAATTGCTCTTTACGGAGATTTGGGGTGCGGTAAAACTGCTTTTACTAAAGGTGTTGCAAAAGCACTTGGTATAAACGAAATTACCAGTCCTACATTCACACTTGTAAATGAGCATTTAAACGGACGCCTCCCCCTCTATCACTTTGACGCTTACAGAATTGATGAGGACGGATGGCTTGACAGCGGATTTGACGAATACCTGTTCGGTGACGGTGTTTGCATAATCGAATGGTCAGAAAACATAGACAGTGTTTTGCCGGAAAATACAATTAAGATAAATATTTCCCGGGACTTAAAAACAAGTGACACAACAAGAATAATTGAAATCTCAAGGTGAGAATTATGAAAATTTTAGCAATTGACAGTTGCAGTAACGTTGCAACAGGGGCGGTTGTTTCTGACGGAGTGGTTGTTTCGGAATTTGTTATAAACAACAAAAAAACACTCCGTAAAACTGCTTCCCGCAATAGAAAATATGCTTGCCGATGCAGACTTAACCTATAACGACATTGACCTTTTTGCATGTACTACAGGTCCAGGCTCTTTTACGGGACAGCGAATAGGTGTTGCAACACTAAAAGGTCTTGCACACGCAGTAAATAAACCCGTAGTGGGAGTTTCATCATTAAAATCCCTTGCATATAACGTAAAATACTTTGACGGTCTTATTTGCCCTATAATGGATGCAAGACGCCAGCAGGTTTATACCGCAACCTTTGACGTACAACTAAATACAATATGCGAAGACAGAGCAATGGCACTTAGCGTTTTGCTTGATGAACTAAAGGGTAAAAAGGTGATTTTTTTAGGCGATGGAGTTGCATCATTTAAAGATATAATTACCGACACATTAGGTGACAATGCCTTTTTTGCACCCCCAAATCTTGTTAATTCAAGAGGAAGCAGCGTGGCAATGTGTGCGATGGAAACGGAAAACCACCAGAGATACGACCAGTTATTACCAAGTTATTTAAGAATGTCCCAGGCGGAAAGGGAATTACAAAACAAAAATAAGGAGTGAATACAATGGAAAGACGCGACAAACACAACTACTATTTAGACATTGCTGAAACAGTACTTGAAAGAGGCACATGTCTTAGAAGAAATTACGGCGCAATCATTGTTAAGAACGACGAAATTATCTCCACAGGTTACACAGGTGCACCAAGAAGCCGTAAAAACTGCATAGACTTAGGTGAATGCAGAAGACAAAAACTTAACATTCCAAGAGGGCAAAGATATGAACTTTGCAGAAGCGTACACGCTGAAGCAAATGCAATTATCAGTGCATCAAGGGACAAGATGCTTGGTGCTACAATGTACATAGCAGGTAAAGAAGCAGATACAAAAGAACTTATTGAGAATGCTTCAAGTTGTGCAATGTGTAAAAGACTTATTATTAACGCAGGTATCGATAAAGTAGTTTACAGAAAGTCTGAGAACGAATATTCTGTGGTATATGTTCAGACATGGATTGACAACGACGAGTCGTTAACTGACGAATTAGGTTATTAAAAGCCGAAAATATACGAACAACATATAGTGAATACAAAGAATAATAATGATATAATTGACATAAGGAGATGAGTACTTATGGAAATTATATCATTATTTAGTTCACAGCCAAAAAGTAAATTAATAGAAGTTGACGTTTCAGAGATTGAAACAAATCCCAATCAGCCAAGAAAAGATTTTTATGACGAGTCCATAGACGAACTTGCACAGTCAATAAGTAAATACGGTTTAATTCAGCCCATAACCGTAAGAAAAGGAACAAAAAACAAGTATCAGCTTGTATCGGGAGAAAGACGTCTCAGAGCCTGT
>CALASU010000228.1 GCA_937888765.1 uncultured Clostridia bacterium
ACGCCTGCCGCTGTATACCTCAGCAGCAGAAGCCATTGCAGAAAACAACAGTACAGAAGAAGAAGGACTGGACTCCCTTCTTTCTGCATTTAAAACACTCCTATAAAAATACTTTATTTGTATCTTTATAATGATGTAGCTAATTATTGGATTTTTTCTTTTTTTATATAAAAATTCTTCAGTAAAGTAAAGAGTGCACAAACATTTGTGCACTCTTATTTTGATAAATATAATTTATTTTCCTTAGCTTCATTAAAAACAAATCTCTAAAGGATTATGCTTTTCGCACATTGCAATACGATCTATTAACTGAGATAAATTTTCTGCATCACGATTCAATACTCTTGTCAATGCCCCATGTTCCTCATTTAATCCTTTCGCAAGATATACAGGCGTCATAAACGATTTATAGCGTTCCATCGCATCTGCAACCGCAGCAGTATCACTCAAATCAGTATCAGAAAACAAATCAGAAATCTCTTTGATCAAAGACTGGTTTGTAGCAGAATCCACCGTAGAAACAAAATCCATTCCCACATTTGCTTTACTGCCTTTAGATACCCTGTTCATTTCGTCTATCAGATCATTTATTGCTTTAATTTCTGTATCACAATAGCTTTTTCGAATACCATAATATCGGGAAATATTCCCCTCTGCAGAAAATCCATAAGCACGATCAGATAAGATACTTTTTTCTCTGGAAATCATTGCAGTATTATAGTCTTGTATCGCTTTCATCAAAACCCTTGCCTGTTCCTCATTCAAATTCTTTTGTGCAAAAGACTGAACCGCTTTCTCAGCAATGCTCATTTCAGCATAATTGATATAGTCAAGGGTACCGCTTGTTTGAATACCATCTGCTGCTGTCTGCATAACAGAACGGCATTGTTCAAATTCTTTTTTTGAAAACAAAACGCCTTCTATCTGATACATACCATCTGCATTTGCACACGGCAAAGAGAATGACAAAAACGGACTGTCCAACCCTGCATTGACAGACTGAATATTTGCCGCTTCTGTATTCTGATGCAGTACTCTTACATTCTCTTTGGCACTTGTTTCTATATGCGCTTTTACCTGTTCAGCAGATACTTTATTTACACTGTTTCTGGGTATATCATTTATCGCCTTGCTCTTTACTACAGTAGGTGTTAACAGATTGACTTCCATATAACATACCTCCTTCATACGACAGATCCTTTTAGAAATTTTCTTATTTATATATTCGACAGATACATAAATAACTTTATAGATGCAATAAAGCCCGCCCACTCCTTTCGGAATGGACGGGCTTTTTGAGAGGTAGTATAATAGGGATACTTTTGAATGAGCTGTTTTATACGTTTGGTTCTTTCTTATTTATATACTTATATATTTATACTTCTTCGTGATGATGCAGTTCTTCCACATCTTCCACAGGTGGTTTCAGTCCATCAATGGTAATTTGATTTTTCTGTGCATAGTCCCACAGAGCGGCGTGCAGTGCTTCCTCTGCCAGACAGGAACAGTGTACCTTTACAGGGGGCAGACCGTCCAATGCTTCCATAACGGCTTTATTCGTTACCTGCAGGGCTTCGGGAATGGTCTTGCCCTTTACCAGTTCTGTCGCCATAGAGCTTGTCGCCACAGCCGCACCACAGCCAAATGTTTTAAACTTCGCATCTACGATTCTATCGTTTTCAATCTGCAGATATACCTTCATGATATCGCCGCATTTCATATTGCCGACCTGACCAACGCCGCTGGCATTCTCGATC
>CALASU010000229.1 GCA_937888765.1 uncultured Clostridia bacterium
CAGAAGACGGCATACGAGATGGAAGCCATGTTAAGAAATATGGGGCTTTCCGAGCAGGAAATCGAGCAGATGCTCAGGGAAAGACTGGCAGAGCAGAAGGAACAGCACAACGGCGGCTCTTACTGGGTCGGTACGCGCGGTGCTTCTCCTTTCGGCAACGACGGTGATATCTCCAAGGGCATCCGCGTAGGCGGCGAAAGCAAAAAACGCAGTGCCTTTCAGGTGGCAGGCGACAGAAAATTCCGTGATTTCCGTCAGGACAATATTCTGGATACCCGTCAGTTTCAGGTGGCATTCCGCCGTCTGCGTCAGTTCTCCTCCCGTGCAGATGACGCCAAGACAGAATTTGACGTGGACGGTACGATTCGGGAAACCTGCGATAATGCGGGCAATCTGAAAGTCGTTTACAACAGACCCAGAAGAAATACCGTAAAAGTACTGCTGCTGATGGACAGCGGCGGCTCTATGGATTATTACAGCCGTATGTGCTCCGCACTGTTTCAGGCAGTCAGCAAGTCCAATCATTTCAAGGATCTGCAGGTGTTCTATTTCCACAACTGCATCTATTCCAAGATTTTCAAAGATCCCAGAATGCGTCCCGCTTCTGCCATTCCCACAGAATGGATTCTCAAGAACCTTTCCAGCGAATACAAGGTTATCATCGTTGGGGATGCGCAGATGGACCCTTACGAGCTGATGGAACCCAGCTATTATTCCTACGGTGCAAGGGACAAAACACCCGGCATCGAATGGCTGCGCCGATTCAAAGAAAAATATCCGCATATCGTATGGCTGAACCCCTCCGAAAGACCCTACTGGGGCGGCTGGTGGGCAAAGACCTACGATATCATCGCAAAAGAATTTGATATGCATAAGCTGACCATTGATGAGCTGAATGTTGCACTGAAAAAGCTGATGGTTAACAGATAAAAAAAGCCCTGTTTCAGAAGAAACAGGGCTTTTGGATTTATACCAGTTTATCCAGTTTTTCTTTCAGATAGGGAGCGGGTACAGCACCCACAACCGCATCTACGGGCTTACCCTCTTTAAAGAAGATCATGTTAGGCACACTCATAATCTGATATTTCATTGCCAGATCAGCGGATTCATCAATATCTACCTTCAGAACCTTTGCTTTGCCTTCATATTCTGCACTCAGCTGTTCCAGTACGGGGCCCATCATCTGACAGGGGCCGCACCATACAGCGGAAAAATCTACCAGTACGGGCACTTTGCTTTCTAATACTTCCTGCTGGAACTGTTTGGAATCAATCTGTTTCATATGTGTATCCTCCTTTATCGGGTTTCTTTCTATAGCATATCCAGATTTTTTATTTTTTCTTTGACCTTACTATACCATATATTTCATAGTATTTCAATAGTTTTTATCAGATAATAATAATTCTTATTTAAAATATACAAAAATTTCTGAATTTTTCGTATAGTTTTTCTTTTAGGGGCAATACTGTCTGTGAGGATGTTATTTCTCCCCCAAGAAATGATTGTAACAATCATTATGATAACATTCTTTCTACTTCTTCCCCTTAGAAAAGGCACGGAAAATCTCCGTGCCTTTTATTTTTCTTGACGGGCTCCGCCCTTCCCATAAACGATATTTATTTTTTCTTCTGTGCCATCAGCACTTTTACATCATCCTGCAATACAGACAATGCTTCCATCAGCTTCGGATTAAATTTCCCACATTCGCCATTGAGGATCATCCGCACACTTTCTTCATGTGTAAAGGGTGGTTTATAGACACGCTCAGAGGTAAGCGCATCATATACATCCGCCAATCCCACAATCTGCGCCCAAGGAGAAATTTCCTCGCCCCGCAGTCCATCGGGGTAGCCTCTGCCGTCCCAGCGTTCGTGATGGTGTCTGCAGATATCATATGCATAACGATACAAAGGGCTGTTCTGTATGCCGGAAATCGATTTCAGCAGATCATAGCCCAGAATCGTGTGCGTTTTCATGACTTCAAATTCCTCTTTCGTCAGCTTTCCGGGCTTATTCAGAATCTGATCGGGAATGGCAATCTTCCCTACATCATGCATAATTGCTGCCATGGAAATCTGTTCCTTTTCCTGCTCAGAAAGCCCCTCACCAAATGCTGTACGGTCTAAAAAGAATCTTGTCAGATCATGAATACGATTGACGTGCTCTCCTGCCTCACAGCTTCTGAATTCAATGGCAGTTGCCAGTGCTTCAATCAATGTATAATGCAATTCCTTGATCTCTTTTTCCTTATGATGCAGTTTTTCTTTCTGCACATGGATTTCCTGCCCCAATTGGTGCCGCATTTCAAACAGCTCAATGATGCTTTCGATGCGATGTTTCGTTACATTCTTAGAAAAGGGTTTTCTGACTACATCCATAACGCCCATTTCAAAGCCCTTGATGCAGTTTTCTTCGGAATATACCGAAGTAATCATAAATACAGGGATTCTTTTTACGATTTTACGCTCCTGCAGAATCGCCAGCAGTTCAAAGCCGTCCATTTTGGGCATCACAATATCCAGCAGGATCGCCGCCAGTTCGTGTTCCCTCTCTTCAATAACCGCCAGCCCTTCTTTTCCGTCCTGTGCTTCCAGAACAGTATATTCCTCACAGAACATATCTCGAAAAACAGTACGGTTGAGCAAAGAATCATCTATAATCAAAATACAATTTTTTTCTGTTCCCGGCATATCCATTCCCCCGAGTCTTTTTCGCTTCTATATTTCTATAAAAAGCTGTACTTTTTCAAACACATTTTTCTATAGGGAGCATACCACAAAAGTCCCTTTTTGTCCACAAAGACAAAAACAGACCGCCGCCCCGCATCCGCAGAACGGCAGTCCGAAACATTCTATCTGTATTTATTTACGCAGAGAGAATCTTGCAAATGCCTCTTTCAGAGCCATAGACTGTCTGGAGAGGTTTTCGGCAGATTCCACACCCTCTCTTGCTGTCTGGGCGGTTACATCAATGCCGGAGGAAACAACCTCGATCTCTTTTCCTGCCGTATCCACCAGCTGTACTTCATCTGCCAGCGCACCGGAGATATTGCCTACAGAAGAACGCAGATTATGGAAATTGGAAACCACTTTTTCCAGAATGTCCGCTGTATTTTCTGCCACTCCAACCCCACGGTTTACCGCATGCAGGGAGTTTTCTGTCAGTTCATTTGTAGAACGAACCGCCGCCGCACTCTTAATGGCAAGGCTTCTTACTTCTTCCGCAACTACTGCAAAACCCTTGCCCGCCGCGCCCGCTCTTGCCGCTTCTACAGAAGCATTCAGCGCCAGCAGATTGGTTTCGCTTGCAATGGATTCAATGGTTTTCATAATCTTAATGATTTCATCAGAGGTCTGTTTGATATCTCCCATTGCCGCAATCAAGAGATGCATCTGTTCATTACAGCGGTCAATATCCAATTCTGCCTGTTGGGCTTCATGGTTTGCATATTCGGCATTCTGATTGATGCCGTTGATATGACTGGAAATCTGTTCAATGGTCTGAGAAAGTCCCGCTACCGCAACACTCTGCCCGTCTGTGCCGTTCAGCAATGCAGAAGAGCCATACGCCATACTCTGTGCCCCAACAGAAACCTGTTCGGCACTGCTGTTGATGCCCTGCAGCAGATCATTCATGGAGTGTATGATTTCGGACATCGACTGTCTGATCGCAATATAATCGCCCCTGTAGTCTGCCTTTGGTTCTACCGCCATATTGCCTCTGCCCATTTCAAACAGCACATGGCTGATATCTTCAATAATTTCCTGCAGATCCTCGATAAAGGTATTCAGTGCATTTGCTAATGTACTTACCTCATCATTGCCTGTATGATGGATTCTTACCCGCAGATCGCCGTTTTCCAGACTTTCCGCAACTGCAGCCATCTGTCGAATGGGATTTGTGATATTTCTGGAGAAAATGCGGATACACGCCATTGCAATCAGCAAAACGATCAGGCTGACTGCAAGCACAAGCATCAGCACTCTGTAAACAGGTGCCATTGCCGCCTGCTGATCCTGGAATACAATCAGGCTCCAGGAATCGGAATTACCGCTGAGCAGAATGGGTGTATAGCTTACAAAATAATCTGTATCGCCATCCCGTACCTCTGCATTCCCGCTTTTGCCGCTCATTACGTTATCAATCACAGCCGTGTATTCTTCAGAAAGCTCGAAGCTCTGTTCTTCCGTCATTTCACTGCCGTCGGCATTCAGCATAACCCTGCCCGCCCCATCTTTCTTGGCAACCTGTCTGGTATGTGTTTTATAGTTTACCAGTTCGGCAAGATACGTATTGTCGGGATGCGCCATAACAGTACCTTCCCCGTCAATGATATAGGCATATTTTCCGCTTTCCGTATCGGTCAGCTCCATAATCAGCTCCTGCATATACTGTAATTTCAGGTCTGCCGCAAAAATACCGATCATTTCTGTATTTTCATACATCGGGAAGAAAATCGAAACACAGGGCATCTGTGTCGAAATGGAATAATAGGATTTGGAAACAAAGGGTTTCTTTTCTTCCATCATCTGGATAAACCACCAGCGGTTGCCGCGGTCGCCTAATGTACCCGAGGATCTTGCCGTCTGCATACCATCTGTTCCCTGCACATATAACAGTTCCAGATAATCATTTCTGCTCACGCACCCCGAAAGCAGGGGTGTCTGTGTGGCTGTATCCATGGTAAGGATTTCCGGATTCACCGAAAGTTCCTCCAGCATATCATATGCCCCGTCGATAAAGGTTTCCACATCGCTTGCAATAAAGTTTGCGTTATCCGCCAGCGTATGGTTGACCTCCTCCCGATAGGAGTTTATCAGTGCAACATAGGTAATTCCACAGATTGTCAGCGTCATCAGCAGTACGATCGGCAGCATACACACCATCAGCTTCTGTGCAATGCTGTGTGTCTTCGGTTTTTTCATTCGGATTCCCTCCTTTTTGTACTCTTTGGAGATACAAACGTCTTTCTATCTTATTGTATCGCATTTTGTCTGGAAAGGATACTCTTTTTTACATAAAACACCCATATTTCTGCAGTTTTTTTGTATTTTATACATAAAAAAGACGGTATCTCCTTTTCAGAAATACCGTCTTGTCTGACTTTTTAATATTTTTCAATATCAATGATTTCTGCCTGATAGCCATGCTTCAGAGCCTTCTGGCAGATAAACTGAAACATATCTGTACTGTCGCTCAGATAAAACTGCTTGCTGCCGTTTGTTTCCTTTTCATTCAGCAGATCTCTTTCCCGCAGGAAATTCATCACACGTCTTGCTGTCGCCTTCGCGGGGTCTACCAGCTTGATAGAATCGCCCACAGTCATACCTATACAGCGTTTTAGCAAAGGATAATGCGTGCAGCCCAGTACCAGAGAATCAATCCCAATATCTATCAGCTCCTGCAGATAGCTGCTTGCCGCCAGCTTTGCCACTTCATTATCTGTCCAGCCTTCCTCTGCCAGAGGTACAAACAACGGGCAGGCTTTGGAATACACCTGCATTTCCTGATCTTTCTCGCAGATCATGCGTTCATACGCGCCGGAACGCACCGTACCCGCTGTACCGATAACACCGATTTTCTTGTTCTTTGTGGAACGCAGTGCTTCCTCTACCCCGGGCACAACTACACCAAACAGCGGCACATCAAATGTTTTCTGCAATTCCTCCAGACTGTTGGAGCTTGCTGTATTGCAGGCAATGATAATCGCCTTTACATCCTTTGTCTGCAGAAAGCGGACAATCTGCTTGGAATATTTTGTGACAGCCTCTTTGGACTTTGTACCGTAAGGCACACGGGCTGTATCACCGAAATATACAATATTTTCATGGGGCATTACCTTCATGATCTGTTTGACTACCGTCAAACCGCCCACACCGGAATCAAATACACCGATTGGTCTTGTATCCATAGTATTCTCCTCATCCTCTGATGCCGTTATCCCGCTCAAGCGCAAGGGTAACAAAGCGGTCCATCAGTTCTGCTTCTGTCATGCCCTCATGCTTCCAGAGCATGGGATACATACTGATGGGCGTAAAGCCCGGCATCGTATTCAGCTCATTAAAGAGCACTTTTCCTGTTTTTCTGTCTACAAAAAAATCCACACGCGCCAATCCGCTTCCGTCTACCGCAAGGAAGATCTTTCTGGCAAGCTTGCGCATTTCTTCCACCTTTTCCGCTTCCAGCTCGGCAGGGATTACCGTACGGGATTCATTGTTGTTATATTTTGCATCGTAATCATAAAATTCTGCCGCAGAAAGCACTTCCCCTACACCGCTTACGATGGGGTCTTCATTCCCCAGTACGGCACATTCGAACTCTCTTGCATCAACGGCTTCTTCCACGATAATCTTTCTGTCATAGCCCGCCGCATAATTCAGTGCTTCCCAGAGCTGTTCTCTGTCCTTTGCCTTGGAAATACCAACAGAAGAACCTGCATTGGACGGCTTTACAAAGCAGGGATAGCCCAGCTTCTTTTCCACATGATCCAGAATGAATTCTTTCTTTTTCTCCAGATCATATTTATGCACCCAGATATATTTTGCCTGCGGAATACGCGCACTTTTGGCAATTATCTTTGTATAAACCTTATCCATGGAAACGGCAGAAGCCAGCACGCCGCAGCCAACATATGGAATCTGTGCCATTTCAAACAGCCCCTGAATGGTGCCGTCTTCCCCCCACGCACCATGCAGTACGGGAATGACAACATCTACGGGAATTTCTTTTACAGAGCCGTTTACGATTTTCAAAAAGCATTTTTTGGTCGCATCGGGAGAAAGGCACACGGGAACACCGTATTTTTCCCATTCTCCTGTTTTCACATGTTCAAACGGCCCATTATAAATCAACCAGCGGCCTTCCTTTGTGATCCCAACAGGAAGGACCTGATATTTTTTCTGATCCAATGCGTTTAACATCAGCATGGCAGAGTTTCTGGAAACCTCATGCTCCGAGGACTGCCCCCCAAAAATCACTGCTACTGTTTTTTTTTGATTCATTGACATCCTTCCTCTCAAAAACGGGTTTCTCCGTTTTTCTCCAATTCTTTTCTATTATATGCAGTTCCACCGTCAAAGACAACAAAAAAATGCCAAATGACACGAATTTCTATTTAAAATACAAGGGAGACCCCGTTTTTTGCGGAGTCTCCTTTCAAAGTGCCTGTTTCAGCGGCTTATTTTTTACATTTTTCAGAAAATCTTATAAATGGTATCAAACACCGTTTCCTGTTTCTTGATTTTTTCTGCATCAGAAAGGATAACCATTCGACCCTCTGCAATGATTTTTTCCAGAACATCCGCCGCTTCCAGAAGCTGTTCGGGTGTGGTATTGACCACTTCTTCACGGATGCGGGTGCGTTCCTGTGCAGAAAGTCCTTTCTGCTCTCTATACAGCATTTCTGCCGCTCCATCCCATTTTCCTACAGGGAAAAGCAGATCAGACAGCACGGAAACCTTATAGCCTTCCAGTTCTTTTTCTGTAATGCTCTGTGCCAATGTCCGCAGATCCTCGGGCAGTTCCTGCAGACACTGCAATGCCGCTTCAAAGGAAGGTGCCCGATATACCATGAATCTGCTCTGTCCGGTTTCGGATATACCGAGGTCTGCACCGTAAGCACCTTCCCGGAAACGCAGTTCCGGCAAAAGGACTTCGCCTCTCAGTACAGCCATGCCCACCATCAGAGCACCTGTCATTTCTTCATCAATATCCTTCAGATCCATACCCTGCAGTACATAGCTTGCCGCTGTATCAGCAGAAATTGCCGTATTCTCTGGCAGCTCGGAAAGCTGTGTCCAGTCGCCTGTCCGCGCTGTCTGCTTCTGTTCGGGCAGAACATCGCACATTGTTTTCACTGCCGCTTCTGCACTTTCCGCATTGCCGACATAAAGCACTGCTGTATTCTGTCCTGCAAAGGCTTCTTCTCTTGTCTGTTCCATACGCTTCATCACTGCCGCAGAATCTTCCTGCCATTCCGCTTTGAGCTGTGTCAGAAATTCATAGAAGCCCAGACCGTTTATCTTTTCATCCAGTCTGCTGTACTCTGCAGATTTGGAAATAGAACCTTCATAAAATGCATTTAAGCCTTCTGCATCACAAAACGTCTGCTCCAGTATCTGCATATTTTGCTGCAGTTTTTCCGCATTTTCTTCAATCGCAATTTCCGTTACCATTTCCATCGCAAGCGGAATTGCCTGTTCCAATGTCTGCGCATCTGTATAGAAGCCCATCTTGAAAGCAGGATATGCTTTTCCTGTTTCATCTTCCAGAACCGTCACATAGCTATACAGCTTCTGCAGATACTTGCCGCTTTCCAGCAGAATCGTCTTTTCATCCTTCGATTTCGTAGACAGATCCTGCAGCTGGCAGTATACCTGCATTTCCTGCAGCTGACGTACATCCAGATGGCTCAGATCAAACTGATATTCACAATAGGACAGTTCGCCGTCCACCTGTGCAGTATAAATCTTCACACCGTTCTTTTTCTCCGTTTCTGTGGGGTATGTCTGTACGGAAATGTCCAGTGTATCAGAGGTTTCTGTCTTTAAAGATTCAATGACTGCTTCCTCTGTGGGAACCTGTGACCATTCGGCAAAATCAGCTGTTTTTTCGATCAGCTGACTGATTTCTTCTTCACTCATTGCAGCTTTCTTCTCAGCCAGTTTTGCTTCCAGTTCAGCCGCCTGTTTTTCTAACAGACCCGCTTCGGGGGTTACGGTAACCAGTGCCGCATGGGGGTTATACAGTACATATTTCTCTAAAAGTTCCTGATAGCTGTTCTGTTTCAATGCTTCACGGAATACGTCATATTCCAGTTCTTCGGCAAAATACGCTTCCTGCCCATTGTCGATACAGCTCAGCATAGCCTCTGCCAGAGAAACACCGATCTGCGTATCATTTGCTGTCAGCTTTTCCTTGAGTTCCTGCCGTGCAATCAGACTTTCCATCACATCTGCTTCCACGCCAATTTCCACAACTGCCGCCAGTTCCTGTTCAACCAGCTGCTGAAACTCCTCCGCCCTGCTCATATCCGCATCCTCTGCCCAGAACATCAGCGCAGGCTGTGTCCCGACAGTATCCATGTAAAACGTATAGTCTGCCGCAATCCCGGAGGCATCCATCGCCTGCATAAAAGGTGTGGTATCCTGATACAGATAATACATCAGCATATCCAGCAGATCTCTTTCTTCCAGTGTCATTTCTTCCGACAGCGCAATGCCATACAGCAGGGTGCCTTCTTTTTTCGTATTGTCTGCACTGACAGGGAAAGACACATCTGCCCTTACAGGTTCTTCCAATGGTTCCTGCACCTCGGAATATACAGCACCTTCAGCACGGTCAAATGCCGCAAAATAGCCCTCATCCAACAGCTTCAGAAATCTTTCTGTTTCCAGATCACCATACAGCATTACCGTACAGTTAGATGGATGATAGCACGCATCATAAAAAGCGATCAGCTCTTCATAGGTCAGATTGGGAATTTCAGCAGGAAGCCCGCCGCTTTCAAACTGCTGATAGGTATCGGGATACAGTGCTTTATGCAAAGCATTGATAGCAGCCATATTCGGATCACTGTACATCCCCTGCATTTCATTATATACGATACCTTCTATCGTAAGCGGTGCATCGGCATCTTCCAGTTCATATCTCCAGCCTTCTCTTTCAAAGAAACGCTTTTCTTCCCGCAGAGAACTGTGAAATGCAGAATCCAGATAAAAATCCGCCAGTCTTTCCAGCTGGTTCTCACTCATACTGGATACATAATAATTCGTTGCTGACAGGGCAGTCATCGCATTCATTTCTGTCAGATATGCCTGCCCGATGGCATCAAAGAACACATCCTGCCCCGGATATTTTTCACTGGAGGCACAGACTGCGTGCTCCAGAATATGCAGTTTCCCCGTATCATCAGAGGGTTCTGTGCGGAAAGTCAGCGAAAAACAGCGGTTCTGATCCTCATTCTGCACGAACCATACAGAAGCCCCTGTTTTTTCATGGGTCCAATGGAAAGCCTGTGCATGAATCGAGGGCATTTCCGTCTGTTCTTCCAGTACAAAACCATGTATGCGCTGTCCTATCGTATAGGCTTCCTGCACTTTTTCTGCCGCAAATGCCGCAGTCGGTATACCTGCAGAAAATGCCATACCAAAGCTCAGTACAACTGCCAGCGATTTTCTCCATAATCGTTTCATAACAGATCACCTCGTATTATATAGTCATAGCCCCTCTTTACCTTTTCTACAGGTTCGGCTAT
>CALASU010000230.1 GCA_937888765.1 uncultured Clostridia bacterium
CATCGACCTGACCGATAACCCCGAAGTCCTTGCACCTCTCCGCTTCCTGCGGGAACGGGAGATCGTTCACTTCCAGCGGTTCGGCGAAGCTCTGGAAATCGCAAGGGATTACCTGAATGGGCAGCATTATTTCTTTATGCAGAATCACGGCTGTAATACAAAATAATAGAAACAGCACAAAAGGCGGTGTAGCTACACCGCCTTATCTCAACACTATGCAGTCAATTTTATCCATTTAATTCTATTTGTCCCTTTTGAAGACATAATGTGTCTTTCTGGCATATTCCTCCCCTGCCATCAGGATGGGAGAAGGAAATTGCACATGACTTGTTGCATCGGGAAAGCCCTGTGTTTCAAAGCAGAATGCCCCTCGGGGATGATAGTCTGCTCCATCTTTCCCCGCTTTTTCGGGAGTCAGATAATTGGCTGTATAAAACTGCATCCCCGGCTGATCCGTCCATGCTTCCATGGAAATCCCTGTCGTATCACTTTTCGCTTCGGCAGCTTTGCGGAAACCACTGCCTTTCAAAATCCAGTTATGGTCATAGCCGCTGCCGTTTTTCAGCTGTATGTCCCCGGCATTGATCCGCTCTGTAATCCCATGCCATTCCAGAAAATCCATAGGCGTATCTTTTACAGAGAGTATTTTTCCTGTCGGCAGACAATCCGCATCATTTTCCGTAAAGCTGTCCGCATAAATGCGTACTTTCTGATCCGCAATACTGCCCGCACCGTGTCCGCTCAGATTGAAATACGCATGGTTTGTCAGATTTACCACGGTATCTTTATCCGTTTTCGCTGTATAACGGATTTCCAGACCGTCCGCATCATTCAATGCATAGCATACTTCTGTTTCCAGTGTGCCGGGGTAATTTTCTTCCCCATCAGGACTGGTATAAAACAGATGCAGTCCGTCCGCCTGTTCTTCCGCCCGCCAGATTTTTTTATCAAAGCCCTCTTTGCCGCCGTGGAGATGGTTCGGGCCATTATTAACATACAGATCATAGGTTTTGCCGTTCAGTTCAAAACGACCTTTGCCAATACGGTTGGCATAACGCCCGATCACAGCACCCACATAGGCATCCTGTGCTTCATAGCCTTCCATGGTATCAAACCCCAGTGCAACATCTGTCCCTGCAAAAACCAGACTCTGCAGGGTTGCACCGTACGTCAGTACAGCCGCTTTTGTACCGTTTGTATTTTCCAGCCACCAGCGTTCCACCGCTTCACCCTTCTGCGTTACGCCAAAATCCTCTTTCCATATTTTCATTTTAAACACCTCTTTTTTCGAGGGACGCTGTCCCTCGAGCTCCCTGCAAGGGG
>CALASU010000231.1 GCA_937888765.1 uncultured Clostridia bacterium
AACTGATTAACAAATGTACAAAGAGACTGTGGTTGTAGCCTCACTTAAACCATCGGGTGGTAGGTGATAGAAAACAATCCACAGTATCTAAAACAGCATAGCCGAACCTGTAGAAAAGGTAAAGAGGGGCTATGACTATATAATACGAGGTGTATTTTATTTGATTAGAGCGGCATTTTTAGAAATTGGTAAACAAGTCACGACAGACACGCTGTATCAGTGGGATGCGAACCAGATTCTTGAAATCACGGGATCTGATTTGGTGACTGCCCCGCCGTTTCATTTTGCCAACAAAAACCATGAAGAAGCGGTTGTTGTACAGAGTGAAATTGTGGACGGGGTGATCCGTGTACCGATCCCGAACACGTTACTGGCAGAAGAATATCCGATTTATGCGTTTTTGGTTATTGTTGAGGGCGACGTGCTGAACACAAAGCAGGTCTTTGAAATCCCGATCATTTCCCGACCAATGCCGGCGGATTATCACTTTATCGACGATAAAGATGTCATCAACTACGAATATCTTATGGATAAAGTTGTTCGTTTTGGGGATAGAGTGGAAAATCTGACGCTTATTGTCGGGGCGTTGAATGCAAATTCAATGTCCAATGTACTGGGGATGTATAACAAACAGACCCTTTTCTTTCCTGACGGTTCGATTGTTGAAACCGGGGACGGCTGGACAAAGACAACGGTTTTCCTTGAAAGTGGGAACATTCAGGAAACTATGAGAACAATCGGGGACGACGGAAAAACACAGGTCACTGTGAAAGAAACCGTCTTTAACGATGACGGCTCTATTACTGAGCAGATTACAGAATCTTATACAGAGGAGGTGGAAGCATGAACGCATACAGCACAATGAAAAAACTGATTGCAAACTTAAATGATAAGTATGCAATGAGGCGTATTACAGAAGCGTCCTATACTGCAACGGCTGCGACATATAAAACACGCCTTGATGTGTTTTTCGGCATGGGTCGCATGACAGCAGAAGAATATAACGAGCTGATGGGGCAGATTAAAACATTCGAGGAGGAATAAACCATGTTTGAAAACATAAAAAGAGCATGGGCGGCGTTGTGGGGACATGATAAAGGTGTATCTCTGAACGACCATGCAAACCTCCTTAAATTCTTGGGCCTGGATGGAGCAAACCATGATTGTCTGTCTGAAGCCACCTATTTTGCGTGTCTGAAGGTTCTGTCTGAAGCGTTAGGGAAATTACCCTGTAAAATCATGCAGCATACGCCTGATAATGGTGTTTCCACTATGCGAAAACATCCGCTGTATAAGGTTCTGCATGACAGACCTAACCCCTATATGACAGCTTCTACGTTTTGGAGCACATTCGAATACAATCGAAACCATTATGGCAATGCATACGCACTGATCCACGGTGCAGGCAGTAAAACAACGCTTTGGATTCTGCCATCTGACCGTGTCACAATGTGGTACGATGATGCAAAAATCCTTTCTAAGGTGCCGAATATCTGGTATCTGTTTGAAACAAGTGAAGGGATTCTGAAGTTTTCGCATGAGGAAATCCTGCATATGAAGGCATCGAACACTTTCGACGGTGTGGAAGGTATTCCTGTCCGGGAGCAGCTGCAGAACACGATCAAGGGCAACCAGAAAGCACAGAAAATGCTGAATGGTCTGTATGACAGCGGATTCAGCGGTAAAGCTGTACTGAATTACACCGGGGCGTTATCTGATACCAACGTACAGACGCTGATTGCGCAGATTAACAAATATGTAAAAGGCGAACTTAAAGCACAGGGAATCGAAAACATCATTCCCATTCCTTTTGGTTTCAGTCTTTCTCCTCTGAATGCAAAACTGGCGGATTCTCAGTTTATTGAAATCAAACAGTATTCAGCACTGCAGATTGCGTCTGCATTTGGTATCAAACCGAACCAGATCGGGGACTATACAAAGTCTTCCTATGCATCGGCAGAAGCACAGCAGCTGAGTTTTTACGTTGACACCCTGCTGTATATCATCAAACAGTATGAAGAAGAACTGTCTTATAAATTACTGAGCGATGAGGAAAGGCAGAATGGTTTTTGTGTAAAATTCAACGTCAATGTGATTCTGCGGGCAGATCTGAAAACACAAATCGATACGCTGTCAACGGCTGTGAACAGCTTTATTTATACGCCGAATGAAGCAAGGGCATTGCTGGATATGCCTTGTAAAGATGGCGGGGACAGATTACTTGGCAACGGTGCAAGTATCCCTGTAGAATTAACAGGATCGCAGTATACCGGGGCAATAAACGGGGAAGGAGGCAGACCTGATGGCAAACGTAGCTGAAGAAAATACAAAGAATTTCACAACCGCAATTATCAAAGCCGCGAACGTCCAGGCGTTGGAAGTGACAGAAGAAGAACTGTCTAAAATCAACAAATTTACGCTCGAACCTTTGGAAGCTGAAGACGTTTTCGTCTTCAAAGTTGCGGCTTGTGATAACGAACTTGACGACAGAAATTTTGAGCCTTTCAATCTGAGAGCATTGAAAGATTTGAAAAAGCTGTATGTCGGAAAAACAGTCATCAAAGACCATTCCAGGAGGGCTGACAATCAGATTGCCTGTGTATATGAATCTGAATTGATTTCTGATACAGAAAAGGTCACAGGTGCAGGGGAAGTTTTCACAACATTGGTGCTGAAGTGCTATATGGTCAGAACATCCGGCAATGCCGATCTGATCAAAGAAATCAAAGCAGGTATCAAAAAAGAAGTATCCACGGGCACAAAGGCAAAGAAAATGATTTGTTCTATTTGCGGCATGGATAATATGAAGACCTACTGCCCTCATTTTTGGGGCAGAGAGTACGACGGAAAAGTCTGCTATTTCACACTGGACGGGGCAAAAGAAGCATATGAGCTGTCTTTTGTGGCTGTACCCTGCCAGCCTCGTGCAGGGGCGGTAAAGCATTATAAAGAAATGGATGAATGCTTTATTGAGGAGGAACAGAAAATGGCTCAGGCAGACGACAAAAATCCTGCAGAGGGTGCGGGAGTAGCTAAAAACGAAGCGGAAAGCGTTGAAACAGTTTTGAAAACAAAGCTGATTGACGCTTTTTTGTTTACAGAAAATCATAAGGAGGTATCCGAACATGAATAAGAAAATGCGTGAACTGCTGACAAAAATCGAAGAAAAAACGGCAGAAGCAAAGGGTTACACCGAGGGGGAAGCAAAGAACATCGAAAAGGCAGCCGCTCTGATGACAGAAGTGGACGGTCTGAAGAAAGAATTTGAAGTTGAAAAACAGCTGTTTAATGCAGAAAAACTGTTCAATGGCGAAGAAGCACAGAAAGCTGCTGAAGAAAAGAAAACAAAATCTACAGTTGAAGAATTTGCAAAAGCTGTCCGCATGATTGCTCATGGTCAGACCAAAGATATGGCTGAAGGTACGATGGAAAACGGCGGTTATGTTGTACCTGAAGATATTCAGACAAAAGTACAGCAGTACAAAGATGCTGAATTTGACTTGAAGACGCTGGTTGATGTGGAACCCGTAACAACAAATAAAGGTGCAAGAACATTCCAGGCAAAAACAGCCGTGACAGGTCTGGTAAAAGTCGATGAAGGCGGTGCAATTCCCAAACACGCAGAGCCTAAATTTGAACGTGTGACATATGCGATCGGAGATTTTGCAGGTGTGATTCCCGTAACAAATGACCTGATCGAAGATGCAAACTCTACAAATATCACAGAAGTTGTAACGCAGTGGCTGGCTCGTGCGTCTGTGGCTACAGGTAACGAACAGATCTTGGAGGCAATCAAGACGAAAGATGCAGTGGAACTGACTGATCTGGACGGCATCAAAAAAGCGGTGAACGTGACACTGGGTCAGGCTTACGCCGCTGCATCCGTGATCGTGACAAATGATGAGGGACTGAATTATCTGGATACACTGAAAGACGGCATGAATCGCCCTCTGCTGAATCCTGATATCACAGCACCTACAGAAATGCGTTTCCGTATCGGCGCGCATCTGATCCCCGTAAAGGTTGTACCTTCTCACATTTTGCCCGTAGACGGTAACAAAATCCCCTTCATTGTGGGCGATATGAAAGAAGCTATCAAATTCTTTGACCGTAAGAAAGTAACGCTGAAAGCGTCTGATGCGGCAACAGTCGGCGGCGTGTCTGCTTACGAAAACAACCTGACATTCTTCAGAGCGATTGAAAGAATTGACGTAAAAGTCAAAGACAAAAATGCATTTGTAAACGGCTATATCACAGCTGCGGGGGAGTAAATACCTATAACCTGAAAAGAGGTGCAAACGCTACAATGTATAGCGAAAGTGATTTAAACGCTATGACGAAAGCTGAAATCGAAGCCCTTGCTGTAGCGTTGGGTTATGAAGGTGTTAACGCATCCGACAATAAAGCAACGATGATTATGGCGTTTATGGATGCTCAGGGGGTGTAAATCGTGTTACAGGTTGATAAAGAAACGGTAAAAAATTACCTCGGTATCGACATTACAGATGATATGATTGACGCTAATATTTCCCGGTTGATTCCCGTTGCTGATGCTTATCTGCGTGGGGCAATCGGGGAAAATTACCCTGCAGATAATCCAAAGGCGGTTGAACTGGGTCTGGTTATCATTGCTGATCTGTACGAAAACAGATTTACGACCAGCGATAAAGTGAGCAATCAGACCCGTCGTATCATTGAAGATTTCGGTTTGCAGCTGCGGTTAGAGCTGGCACGAGCTGAGGCGGTGGAAACATGATCTTTGATAAAACAATTATCATCCAGAAAGTCGATGAAAAAACAGAAGAATGGTCTGATGTATGGACATTACACGCAAGTGTAAACAAAGCGAAAGCGTCTGAATATAACGGTGCAGCAGTTGCAACGAAACGGACGCTGACGTTTACTGTCAGATATGCCAAACCGCTTGAAACGATCGCATATCATATGGGGTTGTATCGAATCCTGTTTGACGGCGTTGTCTTCAATATCAATGACTTCGACGATTTCATGCTGAACCACCAAACAATTAAGTTAACGGCGGTGAGTGAATATGTCTGATTTCACAATCGACCTTGAAAACATCCTGACTGAGTATAGCAGCGAAATAACCGAAGCTGTAAAAGCTGAAACCGAAAAAGCAATGGCAGAACTGGTGGATACGACCAAAGTGACCGCACCCCATGACAGGGGCAAATATAGACAGTCAATCAAATCACGTACGCTGAGAGAAACCCCTGCAGTAAAGGTAAAACAGTGGTATGTCAAACCACCTGAATATCGTCTGACACATCTGCTGAATTTCGGGCATCAGACCCGAAACGGCGGCAGATATGAGGGAACGGGTTTTCTTTCAGAAGCGGTAGATAAAGTAGAAAAGAATTACATTCAGGCAGTAAAGGAGGCAATCCAAAATGCTGAATAAGATTCTGGATAAAATCGGTATCCCGAACCGTGAAAGCAGGTTCATCGAACCGCCTGCCCCGCCTTTTATCGTATATTTTGACGGGGTGCAGGTACGGGGAGCGGACGGCGTAAACCTTTTGAAAGAACACGCTTGCACGCTCGAACTGTATACGGATAAACCCGATAAAACAACCATTTCCAAAATGGAAAGCGTTCTGGATTCTATGGGCATTCCCTATGAGAAATCAGAACAAGTTTATCTCAAAGATCAATCGTATTATATGACGACCTTTGATTTTGACTACATCGAAAAGAAAGAGGTGTGATAAATGACTAAAAATGAAAGAATTGTACTCGGCTCCGGTAAGCTGTACGGTATGGAATTTGACGGCACAGTCCCTGATGTGGCTGAGATTTGTGTGGAAGAAAACAGAATGGGCTATATTTCCGGGGGCTGTACTCTGGAGTATAAACCTACACGATATGAGGCAAAAGATGACCTCGGTTACGTTGTTAAAACGATCCTGACGGAAGAAGAAGTCACAATGAAATCCGGCATTATGACATTCGATGGCAACACGATCGCCAAACTGTGCGAAACGGGCCGTGTGACAGAAACGGAAACAGAAAGAATCGTCCTGATCGGCGGCGTGGCGAACAGAACTGGCAAAAAATATCTGCTGTGCTTCCACCATGAAGATGCAGTGGACGGCGATATCTGGGTTCTGATTGTCGGTCAGAATCAGTCTGGCTTTTCTCTGGCGTTTGCGAAAGACAAAGAAACTGTGATCGACGCAGAGTTCAAAGCCCTGCCTGACATCGACAAAGAGGGTACTCTGATTAAATATATCGAAGAAGTGAAGTCTGGAGCGGCAAGCGGCGAACCCGAAGAAGAAACAGGAGAAGAAACAACATAAGAAACAGAATTGAGGCGGGTTTTTTGGTTCGCCTCTTTTTTCATATAGGAGGTATGAAGAATGGGTAAAACACTGGATTTCACAAAAGCAAAGAAACGCCTTCTGACAGTAAAGCTGGATGATGCAGAAGAAACCGTTTTATGTGTCAATATGCCGAATAAAGCCACGTACGAACAGCTTTTTGAGTGCGGTAAAGAACTGGATAAAATGAATGGCACAGCAAGCCCTGAAGAAGTACAGGACGCAATCACAACGATGTATGAAACGTGTGCTGTCGCAATGTCTAACAATAAACAGGGAAAACGCTTTACAGCTTCTGATCTCGAAACAATGTTCGGCATTGACGATCTGATGCTGTTTTTTACAGCGTATATGGATTTTGTGGGGGAAATTGCTTCTGAAAAAAATTGAAGATCCCGTATTATCCGACCAAAGATGATGCGGGAAAACATCAATATGAAGTTGTGACGTTCTGGGAAAAAATCGTTGCGGACTATTGCGGGATCAGCTTGTTTGACGTTCAGGAACTGGACTATGTTGAATATCTGATGTTACGCCGTGACGCTTTTATTTTCAACCACAACAAAACAGAAGCAGGTCAGGAATATCTGGATAATGCCTACAGATTGGAACAGACTGCCCCCGATAAATCTTCTTTACGTTCTCGATTTGGAGAGAGGAGGTAAGAAATAATGGCAAGTAAAAGCAAAATCCGTGGCATTACGGTCGAAATCGGCGGCGATACCACGCAATTAGGGAAAGCCCTTGACGGCGTGAATAAAAAAAGCCGTGAACTGCAAAGCGAATTAAACGGGGTCAATAAGCTGTTGAAATTAGACCCTGCAAACGTCGATCTGCTGCGACAGAAACAGACACTGTTGACACAGGCTATTGCTGAAACAAAGCAAAAACTGGACATTCTGAAAGAATCGCAGGAGCAGGTACAGCAGCAGTTTGAACGTGGTGAAATCACAGTCGAACAGTACAGGGATTTTCAGCGGGAAATTGCGGCGACAGAACAGAAACTGGACAAGCTGACAGACAGCATGAAAGAGTTCGGCTCTGTAGCCGCTCAGCATATCGCTGATGCTGGGGGGCACATTGTAGATTTTGGTAACAAAGTCAAAGATGTAGGCGGCAAATTATCTGCTACGGTTACCCCGGCTGTAACAGGGGCATTTGTGGCAATTACAGAAGGTACCAGAGAACTGCGTGGAGATTTGGCACGTCTGGAAGTCAATGCGGAACAGGCAGGACGATCCATTGATGATATGAGCCAATATATGACGCAGATTGTCGGCGTGACTGGGGAAGTTGATTCCAGCATTGAAGGCTTGTCTAACCTGCTGGCAACGGGTATTTCTCCTGAAGGCTTTTCGGAAGTTATGGACGCTCTGAGCGGTGCGGCAATCAAATTTTCTGATACCTTAAAATTTGAGGGTATCGCTGATGGCTTGCAGGAAACATTGGCGACAGGCGCAGGAACGGGTGCTTTTGGCGAACTGCTGGAACGCTCTGGAATCGTGCTTGACGACTTCAATGCAGGTTTGGAAAAAGCTATTGAAAATGGCACGCAGGAAAACTATATCCTGCAGACACTGGCGGACACTGGTCTTTCTGATTTTTACGCCAAATTCAAAGAAGGCAATCCTGATCTTGTAGAATCGGCTGAAGCATCCTATAAATTGCAGGAAGAACTTGCAAAAATAGGCAAGTTACTCGATCCATTGTTAGCTCAGATCACAGGCTTTGCAGCAACAGTCCTTGAAAAATTCAATAGTCTGCCTCCTGCCACACAGACATTGGTTTTAAGCATTGCGGGTGTTGCTGCCGCTATCGGTCCAGTAATTATGGTGATCGGCGCAATAATCAGCGGGTTTGGTAATATTCTGACGCTTGCCCCGGAATTTGCATCAGGTCTGGCGGCGGTCAAAGGTGCGTTTGCAGCTCTGAATGCTGTAATGGCTGCGAATCCTATCGGGGCCGTTATTCTTGCGTTGACTGCTGTTGGTACAGCGTTATATGCACTGTATCAGAACTGTGAGGGCTTCCGGACCGGGGTTGACACGGTAATAAAAGCGGTGGGCGGTTACTTCAAAGATCTTGCCGCCGATGCTTCTGCTGCGTTTGCGGACATCAAAAAGCTGTGGACGGATTCAGTCGAAAATATTTCTACGAAATGGAATAACATGTGTACCACAGTCACAAATGGCTGGAACACGACCAAAGAAAGCCTTTCCACTTCTTTCCGGGTGTTGAAAGAAACGTGCGTAGAAGCGGTCAATCACATTGTAAGCAAATGGGATGAATTCAAAACCAGTGTAACGAATAAAGTCACAGAAACCGTTGATAAAGTGGTTTATCAGATTGCATCTATCCCGGGCAAAATCAATTATATCGTGGGCGAAATGGCAGCGATCGGGAAAAACCTTCTGGAAGGGCTTTGGAACGGCGTTGCAAATACAAAAGATTGGTTGATTGGGAAAATCCGAGGTTTAGGCAGCAGTGTTCTGGATGCGATCCGAGAAGGATTTGATACGCATTCCCCTTCCCGTGAAACGGAAGCTATTGGGCGTAATGTATCGGAAGGTTTGGGTATTGGTATCGAAAAGGGCACAGATAAAGCAGTGGCAGCTGCTGAAAATACAGGGGAAGCTGTCAAAGATGCATTCGACCAGAAAGCATATGAAACTGCAAAAGTAATTGAAAACAGCAGAAAACAGCTCGAAAGTAAACTGAAGGCTTTCGGCACTCTGTTTGAACATGAAACCGATAAAGACGGCAAAACGCTGTTCAAATTGGGTGATCTGAAAAATGACATCAAACAGATTGAACAATACACAAAAGCCCTTGAAACACTCAAAAAGAATGGTTTGACAGAAAGCCTTTTCAATGCAATCACGGAAATGGACGTTTCCAACGCTCTGGAATACATGGAAAACCTGCTTGCCATGACAGAAAGCGAACTGACAGAATACATCAAACTGTATGAAGACAGGGCAGGTCTTGCAGAAGATGCTGCGAAACAGTTCTTTAACGTGGATATCGACGAAATGGAAGCTGCCAAAAAGGTAGCTGAAGCAAATGCCAAAATGCAGGAAGAACTTGAAAGGGCGAACAAAGAAGCTCTTGAAAAAGTGGAACAGGCAAAAACCGCTATGTCCGATAAACTGCAGGAATATGGGGATTTATTCACTGTCGAAGACAAGGGCGACGGAGTACAAATCGTCAATCTGACCAATCTGGAAGACGAAATTGAAAAGATCGAGGCATACGGAAATGCCCTCGAAGAACTGAAAAGCCGAGGGGCTACAGAAGGACTTCTGTCCGAGATTACAGACATGAATGTGGATGACGCTATGATGTACATGGAAGAACTGCTGGATATGTCTGCAGCAAGGTTCGATGAATACATCGGATTGTATGAAGAAAAAATGGCACTTGCTCAGGAAGTGGCAGCACAGTTTTATTCTGCGGATTCTCAGCTGATCGCTACGACGGAAAGTATGCTTTCTCTGGAATCCATTGGTGCAGGCGGTGAAGCCGTAGATGAGACAATAGCTCAAACTGTTGGAAACATTGTGCAGGGGGCAACAAACAATGAATACCAGGTTTTCAACTATGCAGAAAATCTGAAAAATCGTCTGATTGCACGCCTGAACTCGTATCGCCTAGACTGGGTTAATATCGGCTATAGAAGTATGCAATGGATTGCAGAGGGCGTGAGAAATGGTGAAAGTTTAGTAGTCAATGCCATGTGTGCGGCGGTATATCGTGCCATTCGTGCCGCACGTGAAGCGGCAGACATGCACAGTCCTTCCCGTGAAACTGAAAAAGAAATCGGTAAGCCGTTGGTCGAGGGTGTGGCTGTTGGTATTGCAAAAGCCGCAAAAGAACCTGCTGATGCTATGGGCGAAGCTGTGAAGGGCGTTATTGAAAAGGGTACAAACGTATCCAGAAACATTGACGCAACTTTCGGCGGAACAAATAATGGCGTATCGACGGGAGATATTTTGAACGCACTGACAACATATCTGCCACAACTCGTAACTGCTTCCAGCCGTCAGATCGTTCTGGATACTGGTACCCTTGTAGGTGGTACGATTGACGCAATTGACAGAAAGCTGGGACAAACGGCAGCTTTACAAATGAGGGGGGTATAAATTGAGCTATTACAGAGGTGTGAAATTTGGTAAATACCATACCGCTATTGATTGGGGTATGCTGCTGAATAAAAGCGAAATAGACCCTCCCAAGCCAAAAATGAAAATGGTTAAACTTGACGGCAGGGACGGCGAACTTGACCTGACAGAAGCACTCGGCGGCGTTGTGAGGTATGAAAACAGAACGCTTGAGTTCAAATTTCTGCTGATTGACGGTGGATATGAGGAGCGTTTGGAAGTAATTGCTGACGTGTATGCAAAAGTACACGGTAAGCGGTTGGAGATCCTTCTGGACGACGATCAGGATTTTTATTTTGTCGGTCGCTGCCAGGTCAAAAGTGCAGCGAATAATGCTTCAATGGGAGAAATCAAAATCGAAGTTGACGCTGATCCGTATCGTTACAAAATCGTGGATACTGTCAGAGCTGTTGCAGTAAAAGAGGAAGCGCAAACCTGCGTCTGCCAGAATCTCGGCGTAAAAAGAGTCGTGCCAAAAATCACAGTGACGGGCAATATCACGCTTACATTTAATGAGATTGTAACTACATTGACAGACGGTACATATGAGATCAATACCATTCAGTTTGACAGTGGGTTTAATTACATTACGGTCAGCGGGACGGGTACGGTTGTATTTACCTTCAGAGAGGGGCGGTTCTGATGTATCGGATTTATGTTGACGGGGTACTGTTTTTTGACAGTACCCTTGAAAATATGCAGATTGAATCGGGGGTAATCACTCGCGAACTCAACAAAGCAGGCTCATTCAAATTTACGATTTACCCGGAGCACCCCTATTATGATTTCATCAAAGAACTGAAATCTGTAATAGAAGTATATCGTCGGGGTGTAAATGAACCAATCTTCAGAGGCCGTGCGCTGTATCCTGAAATCGACTTTTTCAAAAAGAAAACATATACTTGTGAAGGGCATTTGAATTTTTTGACAGATTCTATTATTTCCCCATTTGAAGGCAGCACATCCTTTGCCGCGCTGGTAAGCGACCATAATGGACAGGTTGAAGGTTTTAAAAGGTTTCAGGTTGGTACAGTGACTGCAGCCGCTTCTGTTACATCGAAAGAGTATTCTCCGCAGAATACCCAGCAGGCCATGAAGAAACTTCTGCTCGATAATTACGGTGGTTATATTCGCCCCCGGTTAAATGGAGGGGTTTGGTATCTCGACTATTTATCTGATTTCACAGAACGCTGCACACAGGTTATCGAACTTGGCGAAAATCTCGGAAAATTCACAAGAAAAGATAACTATGCTGATATTGTGACTGCACTGAAGGCTTTTGGTAAAGACGGTATTTCAACGTATGTATCTAATGCAACAGGAATTTCTTTGTACGGTACAATCGTAGGTATTGCGCAATTTTCGGAAGTCGATAATGTAAGTACTTTGAAAAGCCTTGCAACAAGTGAACTTGCTGAACGTGTGAAAAAACAGATTGCAATAGAAGTGGATGCAATAGACCTTTCTTTGCTGAATGTCAATATTGAGGCGTTGTCGATTGGTAAATACTGCAGAATTATCAGCAAACCCCATTCTTTAGATGATTGGTTTTTGATTGTCAAACAAACGATCAATCTTACGGACCCGACAAAAGATAAGGTTTGTTTGGGCGGTACTTTTGACAGCTTCATAGGACAGACAATAGGCACAATCGGGATCAAAAATATAATGGATTCTGATAATATCGGAAATTCCGGGATTGTGCAGGATATGCAGCAGCAGATTGCCGCCCAAAACAAACCCAGCGGCTCATATGTGGGATATGGCGAAAGCAGCAGCAGAACGATAAATATTGGCGGCAGCGGCACAATGTTAAACATCGCAAGCGGTTCTTTTCTGACTATGGTATGGAATGGCGGCGGGGTAATCCTGAACGGTGCAACAGAACAGACCAGCTTTACGGCTGACGTTTTGAATTTTACAAACGGCGTACTTACTATAGTGACGGATCATGCCGCCGTAAATGCAAAAGATGTAACGTATAGCTATACGTCTATGTAGCAGATGAGAAAATGAATTTATTTGTTGTTATTATGAAGGAAGGCGAATAAGAAAATGACGCAGTTTTTTAATAATGTGAATATGATCGGGGGCGTGATTATGACGGCGGTTGCTGCTGTTTTCGGTCAATACTGGTTTTTGTTTGCGGGTTTCCTGCTGTTCAATGTGATCGACTGGCTGAGCGGTTGGGCGAGAAGCAGATATAAACATGAAAGCTGTAGCAAAGTCGGGGCGAAAGGTATCGTGAAAAAGGTATGGTACTGGGTGGTCATCGGAACGGCGTTTTTTATCGGGTTCTCGTTTGAACAGATGGGCCAGAGCGTCGGCGTACCGCTGGATTTTATGAATTTGGTAGGGTGGTTCGTTCTGGCAAATTATCTGGTCAATGAAATCAGGAGTATTCTGGAGAATCTGGTAGACATGGATGTGCCTGTACCTGTCTTTCTGGTAAAAGGGTTAAAGATTGCTGCAGAAAAAATCGAAGCGGCGGTACAGATTGGAGAAAATGAGGATGAACTGGAAGATGATCCTGATCATACAGGCAGTATCTAAACTGGTAAGGGGAGGAATACATAATGGTACAGATTAAGGTGGCAACTGCCAATAAAAAGAATTTTGGCGGCACAAGAAGTTTGAAAAACATCAAGTATCTGGTCATTCACTACACCGGGAATGACGG
>CALASU010000232.1 GCA_937888765.1 uncultured Clostridia bacterium
TTTGAAGGGGGTTATAGGGGGAAACTTTTCCCAAGAAAAGAAAGTTTCCCCCTATATTATCTATTTGCTAACTGATATTCCTGCTTCCAACCGTTTACAAATACATCCTCTACCACGTCCCAATTCGCATCTGTCTGATCCGCCGCATAGGCTGTCAGTGCAGAGCCAAGGCTGTTTTTCCATTCATCAGAAGGCATTGTGGCAAATGTCCATGGAATCGGCTCTTTCCCCTGTTCCGTCAGTTCCTGATCCTGCTTCACAAACAGATTATTGGAGCGAGGGGCATCCTTAAACGGAATGACAAAACCCATACCTGCGGCACCGCTTGGCATTGCACCCTCGCCGCCGCTCATTGCCTTTGTGCCAACCTCAGAGGTCACACACCAGTTCATAAAATCCAGTGTTGCCTGAATATCCTCTTCTGCCGCTTCTTTGTTCACACACCAGTAATTTTCCGTACCTGTACATAAGCCCTGCTTGCTTTCTTCGCCTGCACCGATATAAATAGGAATCATCTGCAAATCTGCATCTGAGAACTTGCCTTCGCCAACCAGATTGTTATATTCCCATGAACCATTCTGGAAAAAGACGGCTTTTTCCGCTAAAAATTCATTACGGGCATCGTCCGCAGTTTTTGCAGACAGTTCCACAGGAGAAACGGTACTGTTATTGATATACAGATCCCAGATATCGCGGTATTCCTCCAGATATTCCCCCCGCAGGGCATCCGCAAATTCTACATTCATATCCTGATATTCAAAATAGACAGGGAGGTTCGCCAAATGGGTCTTAAACCGCCAATCAGAGGTGCTGTCCATCCCCGCAGAGGTAAAGGCGGCAAAGCCCAGTTCCTCTTTTCGCTCGGTAATATCCTCAGCAATGTTTTCCAGAGAATCAAAAGAATCAATGTCCTCTACGGTATAGCCTGCTTTGTCAAGCAATCCTTTATTCGTAATCAGTCCATAGGATTCAATGGTATACGCCACCCCGCTGATGCTGTCATCCGGCCCTTTCAGCGTATAAACGTCGCTTGTCAGTTCCTTTACAATATCCGTATCCTTCAGATCATAGCAATAGTCCTGCCAGTTTTTCAGTCCCACAGGACCATTTACCTGAAACAGTGTCGGGGCGGCAGATTTTCCCATTTCCGCCATCAATGTTGTTTCATATTCGCCGCCTGCTGCGGTTACCACTGTAACAGGCACGCCTGTTTCCTCTGTGTAAATCTGCGCCAGCTCCTGCCACTGGCTGTCCTGCTCGGGTTTAAAATTCAGATAATATACAGAAGCTGTACCATCACCCTGCGCTGCAGTATTCCCGCCGTTTCCACAGGCAGACAGCAGGCACAGCATACTGCACAATGCCAAAGCCATTCCTTTTTTCATGCTTTCCTCTCCTTTTTATGTTTTCTTTTTGTGTTTTCCTGTTCAGTTTTCCAATCCCCAAAGCCTTATATGCACCTTTCTCATACGCAAATTCCGTCAAACCTCGACAAGCTGACAGAATCAGATTTTGCTATTGTTTCATTTTGCTATTTTTGATAAAATAAAAGGGAAAGATTGGCGGTGAAAAAATGGCAGAAATCAAATTAGTTGCGTCTGATCTGGACGGAACGCTTCTGACAAGCAAAAAAGAACTGACAGAACGCCTGTTAACGGCGTTAGATAAAATCCATGAAATGGGTATTTTTTTTGTGCCCTCCACAGGCAGAGCCTTTTCCGCTTTGCCCCAGTGCATCAAAGAATTGCCCTCTTTGCGGTATGTCATTACAGGAAACGGTGCGTCTGTATATGATGCTGTAGAACAAAGAGATTTATTCCGGAATCTTCTTTCGCCTGAAGCCATCGACAGTACAATTGCTCTGGTAAAGGACTTACCGATCATTCCCGAATATTCCGTAGGCGGTCAGGCACATATTCCCAAGGAGATTTTTGACGATCTCACTCCTTATGGTCTGACAGAAAGCCATGCAAACTATATTCGTACAACCAGAATCCCCGATACAGACTTCTGGAGCGAACTGGAACGTCAGAAAGATTCTTTAGAAAATATCAACCTGATTTTTACAGATCTGAAACTGCGTCAGCGTGTATGGGATGATCTGAAAACACTGGGACAGGCTTCTGTTACCTCTTATTCTGACAAAAATATTGAAATCACAGGATTAACAGCAACAAAATCCCATGCCCTTGCACAGCTCTGCGAAGTACTCGATATGACTGCGGAAAATATTCTGGCAATGGGCGACAGTGACAACGATCTGGATATGATTCAATTTGCGGGCATTGGCGTTGCTATGGAAAACGGTCAGGAACATATCAAGGAAGCCGCGGATTTCATCACCGCAGGCTGTGATGCCTTTGGTGCCGCCATCGTATTGGAAAAACTGATTGAAAAAGGAGAACTTACATGAGTATTTTGAATGTCGTAAAGCTCAGCCATGGTTTCGGCGACAGAGCAATTTTTACAGATGTATCTTTCCGCCTGCTGAAAGGCGAACATGTCGGCTTTGTCGGCGCAAACGGCGAAGGCAAATCCACATTTATGAATATCATCACAGGCAGTCTGCAGCCCGATGAGGGGAAAATCGAATGGTCTAAAAATGTACGCGTTGGGTACTTAGATCAGCATACCGTACTGGAAAAAGGACAGACCATCCGTGATGTATTGCAGTCTGCATTCAGTTTCCTGTTCGATATGGAAGCCGAAATGAATGGCTATTATGCAGAAATGGCAGAAGCTGATGAAGAAAGAATGAACTTCCTCATGGAAGAAACAGGCAGTATTCAGGAACTGCTGGAACAGCATGACTTCTATATCATTGATTCCAAGGTAGAAGAAATCGGTCGTGCACTGGGTCTGACAGATATTGGTCTTGATAAAGACGTGACAGAGCTTTCCGGCGGTCAGAGAACAAAGGTACTGATGGGTAAACTGCTGCTTGAAAAACCCGACATCCTTCTGCTGGACGAACCTACAAACTATCTGGACGAAAACCACATCGAATGGCTGAAACGCTATCTGATCGAATATGAAAATGCATTTATTCTGATCTCCCACGATATTCCTTTCCTGAACAGCGTAGTCAATCTGATTTATCATGTAGAAAATGCTGAACTGAATCGTTACGTAGGCGATTATGAAAAATTCCAGGAAGTTTATGCTATGAAGAAAGCACAGCTGGAAGCCGCTTACAAGAAACAGCAGCAGGAAATCGAAGATCTGAAGGATTTTGTTGCCAGAAATAAAGCACGTGTTGCCACAAGAAATATGGCAATGAGCCGTCAGAAAAAACTGGATAAAATGGATGTAATCGAACTGGCGAAGGAAAAACCGAAGCCCGAATTCAACTTCAAGGAAGCAAGAGCATCCGGCAGATATATCTTCCAGACAGAAAACCTCGTAATCGGCTACGACTCCCCTCTGTCCCGTCCTCTGACACTTTCCATGGAACGCGGGCAGAAGATCGCACTGGTTGGCGCAAACGGTATCGGTAAAACAACACTGCTGAAAAGCATCATCGGCGAAATTCCTCCCCTGAGCGGCAAAACCACACTGGGCGATTATCTGTATACAGGCTATTTTGAACAGGAAAAGAAATATACAGAAAACGTAACCTGTATTGATGAAATCTGGAAAGAATTTCCTTCCTTCACACAGTATGAGGTAAGAAGTGCACTGGCAAAATGCGGTCTGACCACAAAACACATCGAAAGCATGGTAAAAGTACTGAGCGGCGGCGAACAGGCAAAAGTGCGTCTGTGCAAGCTGATCAATAACGAAACAAACGTACTCCTGCTGGACGAACCTACGAACCATCTGGACGTAGACGCAAAGGAAGAACTGAAACGTGCACTGAAAGCATACAAAGGCAGTATCCTGCTGATCTGCCACGAACCCGAGTTCTATCGTGATGTCGTGACAGAAGTCTGGAACTGCGAGGACTGGACAACCGTACAGCTGTAAGACCTTGGGACGCTGCCCCAAACCCTGCAGGGGACTTTGTCCCCTCGCCCCCTACAAGGGGGTAACCCCCTCGACCCTATACGCAAAGCTACGCTTTACAAAAAACAAAAAGGGGGAACTTTTCCCAAGTAAAAAAAGTTCCCCCCTTTTATATTTTATATTATTCTTCTCTCAAATTACCTTTTTTAATATTTTCCTTAAGAATACTGTCTACTACCTCAAACAATTTCTCCGATCCAAGCCTTGTCTTATTCTGCCGCTGATACACCTGCTTTACCGTTACATCATGTTCTTTCCAGTCCCCGCCCTCATTGCTGTTATTCAAAAGCAAGGGCTGTAGGTTATCCATCGCATGTGCAAATTTGGATTCTGCCGTTTCATATGCCTCAAATTCATCAAACAAAGCAATCAGCTCCGCTTTCTGATCCTCAGGCAAAAGCGAAAAAATCCGTTCCTTTGCGGCATCCTCTCTCGCTTTCTGTGTTTTCAGATTTTCCGTATCATATGCATAGGTATCTCCCGCATCAATTTCCACAATATCGTGAATCAGACACATCAGCATGACTTTGCCAATATCCACTTTTTCATTGGCATATTCTCTGAGCAGATACGCCATAATTGCCATGTGCCATGCATGTTCTGCATCATTTTCCCGTCTGCCGTGTCCGGACAGATGAGTCTGGCGAAAAATATTTTTTTCCTTGTCGATTTCCAGAGCAAAGGCAAGCTGCTTCTGTAAGCGTTCGTCCATGATCCTCTCCCCTTTTTATCTTACTTCTTCCAATGGAATGATCTGATATTCTGCATGATTCAGCAAGTCTTTTCTGCCGTAATCAAACAATACCGCTTTCGGGGTTTCGTCCCCAAATACCTCCAGATATGTCAGGCGGTTCAGATTTTTCTTTTCCACTCCCACATACTGCGGCAGATAGGTTTCCACAATCTTTGCAGAAACCACATCAGACTGCCCTGTTTCGTTGCCGATTTTCAGCCAGTCAGGCAGTTTTTTGGGACGTTCCTGCAAGGCAAAATCAAATTTCATTGCCCACTGGAAATGCCGCAGATTGATTTCTTCTTTTCCCTGTACAAAATTCCACAGCACATCACACAGCCCAATTCTGGAGAAAGACTGATACTGACAGCCCTCTTTCAGCCAGAATGCAGACAGTTCTTCAAAGAAACGAAACGGGCTTTCATAGAACGCAATCAGATATTGCAGGGTATGCAGGAACTTTCCGCTGTTATAATAGGTTTCCACCATTTCTTCAATATATTTCAAGCGCAGAGTATCGCTGTAAGGAAGCATATGGGTTGTCATCACTTCATAGGGTGCCAGATCGTGGTATACAATCGAAAACTCCTTTTGTTTCTGATGCAGCATAGAGCCTTTCAGTACTTTCAAAAAGCCAAGCTGAAGCTGTTCCGGCTGCAGATTATAGACATCATCAAAGGACTTGCCAAAGGAAGTATAATCCTCATACGGCAAACCCGCAATCAGATCCAGATGCTGATGAATATTCCCGCCTGCTTTGATTTCTTTCACGACTTCTGCAAGGGTTTCAAAATTTACATTGCGATTAATCGCTTCAATGGTA
>CALASU010000233.1 GCA_937888765.1 uncultured Clostridia bacterium
GCCAGCAGAACGTCGCCTTCTTTGATTGTTTTGTTGTTCAGGATTTTATCCTTATCAACCACACCTACAGCAAAACCTGCCAGATCGTATTCATCTTCGGGATAGAAGCCGGGCATTTCTGCTGTTTCGCCGCCGATCAGGGATGCGCCGGACTGTACACAGCCTTCTGCAACGCCGCTAACGATTGCAGCCACTTTTTCAGGGAAGTTTTTGCCAACTGCAATATAGTCCAGGAAGAACAGGGGTTTTGCACCTACACAGATGATGTCGTTTACACACATCGCTACGCAGTCGATACCTACTGTATCATGCTTGTCCATCAGGAAAGCCAGTTTCAGTTTTGTACCAACGCCGTCAGTACCGCTTACCAGTACAGGCTTTGTGATACCTGTCATATCCAGTTCAAACAGACCGCCGAAGCCGCCAATATCGCCCATCACGCCGGATGTCATTGTTTTTGCAATATGTGTTTTCATCAGTTCTACTGCTTTGTAGCCTGCTGTAATATCTACACCGGCAGCCTTGTAACTTTCGCTGAAGCTTTTCATTTTCTTTTTTCTCCTCTCTGTTTTTTCTGAGGGCTTTGCCCTCAGACTCCCACGAGGGGGTCACCCCCTCGACCCGATACGCAGAAACATTCGTTTCTGCAAAAAGTCAAATCAGGAAGTGCACCTCTCCGTTTTAGTTCTTTGTGTTTATTTGTGTTTATTTATATATATTTTTTTACTTCTTCTTATTTATATTTTGCTTCCAGAGCTGCATTCTTTTCCAGCACCTTTGCCGCCGCTTCTGCTCTTGCCGCATCCAGCTTCGCCGCCAGTTCTGCATCTTCTACTGCCAGAATCTGGATTGCCAGCAGTGCCGCATTTTCCGCACCGTCAATTGCTACTGTCGCAACAGGCAGACCGCCGGGCATCTGTACTGTAGAAAGCAGTGCATCCAGACCGTCCAGTGTGGAGGATTTGATCGGAATCCCGATCACAGGCAGTGTTGTATTTGCCGCCATAGCCCCCGCCAGATGTGCCGCTTTACCCGCTGCCGCAATGATTGCACCAAAGCCGTTTGCTCTTGCATTCTTCGCAAATTCACTTGCTTCCACAGGTGTTCTGTGTGCAGAGTAAATATGTGCTTCAAAAGGCACACCGAATTTTTCCAGTGTTGTCATCGCTTTTTCTACTACAGGCAGATCACTGTCACTGCCCATCACAATACCAATTTTTTTCATGCTTCGCCCTCCTTCTTTCTTTAGGGACACCGTCCCTCAAACTCCCTGCGAGGGGGTCATCCCCTCGATCCGATGCCGCAGAAACATTCGTTTCTGCGAAAAACCAATCTTGTCTGCTAAATATCCTGCCAATACAGACAAAAAGGGCAGTCCGATTCCGTATTTCAGAAAACAGACTGCCCAGACGGTCGACAAAAAGCAGCTCTGCACTGCTCATACTTCAGGTCTTTTGCTCCCCTGTGGTTTACCACTTTTCCGTCAGTTACAAAAAACCCCATATCTTTACTATTTCAGTCTAACACAAGCCCCCTGCGGTGTCAATAAATTCCATACACAGTTGCCGTCGAAAAAAAGAATCTCTTGACACCCCTAATGCATTGTGCTATAGTATTGAAGATTTAGATAAAAATAAATTTTATATTGCAATTATACCCAGTTAGCGAATGAAAGGAGCGATTACTTTGAACTATATTTTGACGAACGCAAACGTATTTGTTCAGGGCAGTTTTCTAAAATCCAATGTATTTATCGCCAACGGTATCATCAGCGAAATTTCCAGCCGTGCCCCAGAGGGAGAGTCTCCCGTGATGGATATGGACGGTTGCTTCCTTTTCCCCGGTTTTATTGATGTTCATGTGCATCTCAGAGAGCCGGGCTTTTTTTATAAAGAAACCATCGAAAGCGGCACAAAGGCAGCGGCACACGGCGGCTATACAGCAGTATGCTCCATGCCTAACCTGAACCCCGTGCCCGACTGTATGGAAAATCTGGAAGTACAGCTGAAAGCGATCCGTGACACAGCCTGCATTGAAGTTGTACCCTACGGTACTATCACAGTGGGCGAAATGGGCGAAGTCCTTGCAGATTATGATGCCCTTGCCCCTCATGTATGCGCTTTTTCTGACGACGGCAAAGGCGTGCAGAATGATGCCATGATGCTCGAAGCCATGAAACAGATCAACAAACACGGCATGATCGTAGCGGCACACTGCGAAGATAACTCCCTGCTGTTCGGCGGCTATATCCACAAAGGCGAATATGCAGAAAAACACGGTCATAAAGGCATCTGCTCCGAAAGCGAATGGAAACAGATCGAACGTGACCTTGCTCTGGTAAAGGAAACAGGCGTGAAATACCATGTTTGCCATATTTCCACAAAGGAAAGCGTAGAGCTGATCCGCAAAGCAAAAGCAGAGGGTCTGGATGTGACATGCGAAACAGCCCCTCACTATCTGACCATGAACGATTCCATGCTGCAGGAAGACGGCAGATTCAAAATGAATCCCCCTATCCGCAGTGAAGAAGACAGAAAGGCTTTACTTGCGGGTATCTTAGATGGTACAATTGATATGATAGCAACAGACCATGCACCTCACTCCGCTGAGGAAAAAGCAAAAGGTCTGGCAAACAGCATGATGGGCGTTGTAGGGCTTGAAACCGCTTTCCCCGTTCTGTACACAGAGCTAGTGAAAACAGGTGTCCTGACACTGGAAAAACTCATCGAACTGATGCATACAAATCCCAGAAACCGCTTCGGTATCGGCACAGCACTCAAAGCAGGTCAGCCTGCCAGCCTGACTGTATTCGATCTGGAAAAAGAATATCAGATCGACCCCGAAACCTTCCTGACAAAGGGCCGTGCAACCCCTTTCAATGGAAATACGGTTTGCGGTGCCTGCAAATTAACCATGTACAAAGGCAATATCGTATGGCAGGATAAATAATTTATCCCGCTTCTACCAAAAATAACTTTGCTGTCTTAAATGCTTTATATTTTTAAGGAGGAAATTTTTTATGCCAAAGAGAACTGATTTGAAGAAAATCCTGATTATCGGCTCCGGCCCTATCGTCATCGGACAGGCTGCCGAGTTTGACTATGCAGGCACACAGGCTTGCCTTGCACTGAAAGAAGAAGGCTATGAGGTTGTACTGGTAAACTCCAACCCTGCCACAATCATGACAGATACAACAATCGCCGATAAGGTATACATGGAACCTCTGACACTGGAATACATCGCAAAGATCCTGCGTTATGAAAGACCCGACGCAATCCTGCCCGGTATCGGCGGGCAGACAGGTCTGAATCTGGCAATGCAGCTGGCAAAAAAAGGCGTTCTGAGAGAATGTCAGGTAGAACTGCTGGGTACATCCATCGACAGTATCGAAAGAGCAGAAGACCGTGAACTGTTCAAAGCAATGTGCGAATCCATCGGCGAACCCGTTATCCCCTCTGTGATCACATACTCCGTAGAAGAAGGGATCGAAGCTGCAAACGAAATCGGTTACCCCGTTGTACTGCGTCCCGCATTCACACTGGGCGGCACAGGCGGCGGCTTCGCAAATAACGAAGCAGAACTGGTTGAAATTATGAAGAACGCTCTGAAACTCTCCCCCGTACATCAGGTACTGGTAGAAAAGAGCGTAAAAGGCTATAAAGAAATCGAATTCGAAGTAATGCGTGACGGCACAGACCATGCAATCACAATCTGCGGTATGGAAAACATCGACCCCGTTGGCGTACACACAGGTGACTCCATCGTAGTCGCACCCATTCTGACACTGAATGATCACGATTTCACAATGCTGAAAGAAAGTGCTCTGAAGATCATCAAAGAACTGAAAATCGAAGGCGGCTGCAACGTACAGTTTGCACTGGACCCCAACTCCTCTCAGTACTATCTGATCGAAGTTAACCCTCGTGTATCCCGTTCCTCCGCTCTGGCATCCAAAGCAAGCGGCTACCCTATCGCAAGAGTAACAGCAAAAATTGCGGTAGGTATGACACTGGATGAAATCCAGATCGGCGAAACAACAGCAAACTACGAACCCGCACTGGACTACATCGTAGCAAAAATGCCTCGTTTCCCCTTCGATAAATTTGCAACAGCAGCAAATACACTGTCCACACAGATGAAGGCAACAGGCGAAGTTATGGGTATCGGCAGAACTCTGGAAGAATCCCTGCTGAAATCCATCCGTTCTCTGGAAATCGGCGTTTGCCACCTGCATATGGCAAAATTCGATGATATGTCCAACGATGATATGCTGGCATATATCGCAACAAGCCCCGACGACAGAATTTATGCAATCGCACAGCTGATCCGCAACGGCGTATCTCTGGATGATATCTTTGAAGCAACAAAAATTACAAAATACTTCCTGGAATCCTTCAAGAAAGTTGTGGATTACGAAACAGTACTGGCTGAAAACATCGGCAATAAAGAAATCCTGACAGAAGCAAAGAAAATGGGCTTCTCCGATAAATTCATCGCAAAACTGTGGAATCAGAATGAACTGGAAGTATTCCATCTGAGAAAAGAAATGAAGCTGTTCCCCGTTTATAAAATGATCGAAACAAGCGGCTGCGGCGGTTATATCCCCTACTTCTACTCCACATACGAAGAAGAAAACGACTCCAGACTGAGCGACAAAAAGAAAATCATCGTACTGGGCTCCGGTCCTATCCGTATCGGTCAGGGTGTAGAATTTGACTACTCCACAGTACACGCAGTAACAACAATCAAGGAATTCGGCTACGAATCCATCATCATCAACAATAACCCCGAAACCGTATCCACAGACTACACAACAAGTGATAAGCTGTACTTTGAACCTCTGACAGTAGAAGACGTTATGAACGTAGTAGAATTGGAACAGCCTCTGGGTATCATCGCCTCTCTGGGCGGTCAGACAGCGATCAATCTGGCAGAACCTCTGATGGCACGCGGCGTAAAGATCATCGGTACAGATGTAGCGGCAATCGAAAAAGCAGAAAACAGAGATTCCTTCGAACATATCATGACAGAACTGGGTATCCCTCAGCCTAAGGGTCAGGCAGTTACAAATATCGAAGCAGGCGTAAAAGCTGCAGAAGAAATCGGCTATCCCGTACTGGTTCGCCCTTCCTACGTTCTGGGCGGCCGTGCAATGCAGATCGTTGCCAGCGAAGAACAGCTGAGAACATACCTGAAAACAGCAGTAGCAATCAACGAAGACCAGCCCGTACTGGTAGATAAATATATTCAGGGTAAAGAACTGGAAGTTGACGCAGTATGCGACGGCTATGACGTATTCGTACCCGGTATCATGGAACACGTTGAAAGAACAGGCGTACACTCCGGTGACTCCATCTCCGTATACCCTACTTTCTCCGTATCCAACAAAGCAAAAGGCAAAATTCTGGAATACACAAAGAAACTGGGTCTGGGCATCGGCATCATCGGTCTGTTCAACATTCAGTTCATCGTTGACGAAAAAGACGATGTATATGTAATTGAAGTAAACCCTCGTTCCTCCAGAACCGTACCTTTCCTGTCCAAGGCAACAGGTTACTCTCTGGCAGATATCGCTACACTGGTAATTCTGGGCAAAACACTGAAAGAACAGGGCATCTTCGGTCTGTATCCCGATGAAAAACAGAGATGGTATGTAAAAGTACCTGCATTCTCCTTCTCCAAACTGCACGGCATGGACACATACCTGTCCCCCGAAATGAAATCTACAGGTGAAGCGATCGGCTACGATAACAAGCTGAACAGAGCACTGTATAAAGCACTGCAGGCTTCCAATATGAATATCCAGAACTACGGTACCGTACTGGCTACCATCGCAGATAAGGATAAAGAAGAAGCACTGCCTCTGATCCGTCGCTTCTATCAGCTGGGCTTTAATATCGAAGCAACAGAAGGTACAGCGAAATTCCTGAAAGAACACGGTATCCGTACTCGTACAAAGAAAAAACTGTCCGACGGCAGCGAAGAGATCTTCGACTCCATCCGTCAGGGCTATGTAAGCTATGTAATCAACACAAGAGATATCAACTCCACATCCTCC
>CALASU010000234.1 GCA_937888765.1 uncultured Clostridia bacterium
CTGCCCATTTACCAAACGCAGCCGCCTGTATCCACTTCGCAGGGCTATCCTGATCGACCGCAAACTGCAACTCCCTCCCTTTATTCATCTGATTATAGTTTCCGCCTTCTTTCATCATCCAAAGACCTTCTATGGATTTTTTCAGCTGTGTGCCGCCTGCGGGTGCTATCATCGCAGCCCCGGCTTTTTTCAATTCCTTTCTAACAATCTGGTCTTTCTTTTCCTTTGTCATATCACCGGTTTTATAGCTTGCATTTGCCTGTGCGATCACATCGAGATCAGGAAATGCAGAACTCAAAGGGATACGTCCGCCACCCATCAGACCACCGACAAAAGGAATATTGCTCGCGATATTTTCCCTTAATCCATCGTAGACCTCTGCACCAGTCTTTTCTTCTGTTCTTTCGATAAAGCGTACGTTCCCGCCGTCAGCTGCATCCATCACAATATCTACCAGGTTGCGCACCCTTTCCCCCGTCAGATCGCCGATAGCTTCGTTTGCAATGCCGAAAGGATCCAGTGCTGCACGTCTTCCTGTCAGTTTTTCATAGATGTCATTGTAGATATATGCCCCAATTACAATGCCGCCGTATGCCTGCATAATTTTCTTCGCATCGCCCTGTGCATTTTTCGGAATATCCTTCATCAGGTAGCTGATCTGATTGTTCACTTCCAACTGGAACATCGTCAGCGGCTTTACCGCCTTAGAAGAAAAGATCGTAGGCATAGAGCCTTTGCTTCTTCCGGCAAATAACCCCCTGCAGAAACTGTCCGCTTCCTTGATCGCCGTAGATTCATCCAGCCCCTTTTTCATATTGTCATAATAACGGCTTCGCCATACTGCCTGTGTAGAAAAAGTATCCATCTTTTCCATCAGCCAGAATGCCTTGTCGCCTGCTTTCTGGAAGAATGTCTTGTACAGTGCATCATTTCCCTTTCTTGTCGCCAGAAATGCGCTTTTCTTTGTCAACTCATCCATTTCGCTCTGGCTCATCCGCACAAGCCCTTCTTTCAGTCCTCTCAGATTGCTGTCAAGGCTCATACTGCTCATGCCCTGTGTTACAGGGATTGCATTGGTCAGAGCGGAGCCGATATTCGCGCCGACCATATTCGTTGCCACCTTGTTTTCAATCTCATTCACAACCTTATAAACTTTACGCCCGAAGAGATGTGTTTCCAGAATACGGTCGATATTATGCTTTTTCCCCGCCAGAAGGTCAGTATATAAGCGAATGTTGTTGACATAGTTCTGCAGTGTATGCTCCTGGTTCTTTCCATACTCTTTTTCAATCTTTTCGATTTTTTCGAATTCGTCCAGATCAGTTCTTGCCCGAATTTTATCGACATTCTCCTTGATGCCTTCATCAGAAAGCGTGTATCTGATGTAATCTTCATAAGAACGCAGCCGCTTGATATCATCCGTGTGATGGATAACATCACTGATATTTTCGATATACATGTCAAATGCTCGCAGTGCATCGTAGTCCGTTTTCGTCCCTGTTCTGGTCAGCAGATTTCTAGCCCACGTCTTGCCAGGGCGGAACCCCTCTGTCCTGCCCGCAATATCCATGGGCAGTTCTTTCGAAGCAAAGTCAAAGCCCAGCTTCTTTGCAGCTGCTTCCATAATATTGTCGGGATCATCGAATGTCATATGGGGGAAATACCCTTCGATATAGCCGATAGGATCAAAGCCGTTTCGAATCAGTACCTCGTTGATCCTGGGATGGATTTCTTTGTAAATCTGCCGCATTTCTTCAATGCCCTTGTCGATCCTTGCCCGCTGTTCCTTTGTCAGACTGCCTTCAATCGCCTGCACCTCTGCACGAAGCTGCAGCTCTGCCTGAATCTCTTCTGCGCTTGCCCGTCCTTTTTTCTGTTCCATTTTCTGCAGCTGATACCTATTTTCGCCCAGATATTGTACAAGAGCACTCTCGCTGGTTTTTGCCGTGCTGCCATCTGCTTTTTTCACAGTAATATTTGTTTTCGTGCTGATGCCGATGTTCTTCAGTCTATCAACATATTTTTCTTTAAACAGCGTCCGCAGGCGTTCATTCTCGTGCACAGGCTCAAAAAGGTGTTGGTTTAGCTGCTTTGCTTTTTCTTTGTTCGGTGCAACCATATCCAGAATACGTTCCTGCGTTTCCCTCGCCATCCGCATCGGGCCGAGGTCATGCCAGCCTTCCTTTTCATTTTCCCGGATATCCATTTCTCCAATTATGTTCGCCGCATCATCATATGCCTTTTTATTGACATATTGTTTGTAGCCTTGGAGCGAACGCTCTATTTTGCTTAATGGTTTTTCTGCTTCGTACAGCTGGATCAGATCGTCTGCATTCACTCCGGCAAATTCCCTTGCCTGCGTTTCGCTGATTTCGTTTCTCAGCAGCTTCTGCAGCACAACTTTATCGCCTTCTGTCAGATTTACTTTTCTGCGAACCCTCTCCGCCTCTTTCCGCAGCCGCCTTCTTTCATCGTACAAGGCCTTGATATTTCCTGTATCGGCTCTGCTGTAATCTGGCAATTCACCCTGATACAGCAGCTTCTGGATCTGTCTTTTTGCACGTTCATCGGTATAACGTCGAACCTTCTGCATCTCCCTCTCCATGCCATCCATATATCTGTCAAAGCCTTCTCGAAGCAATATTTTTTCTTCCTCTGCCATTGTTTCAGAAATAGGAATATTGTAATATCGCATTTCATTTGCAACCTCTGCAATCCTCTGCAGCTGATCCGCCGGATTCACAATTTCACCGGGGAACCACTCGGGATATTCTTCACTCAAATCAAGCCAAGTCGTATCGACATTCCCTTCCTTCGCTTTTCCAATACTGCCGATCTTGCCCATCGTACTTTTTCTCCACTGTTCAAAATCCGCAATATTCGCTGCGTCTGTTTCGGAAATTTTCAGATGTAAGCCTTTCAGCCGTTCCTTTAATCCTTTGTCGATATTTGCTCTGTTGTTTTCCCTGCCCATAGCGAACAATTCCTGAAAAACTCTGTCCCTGGTATCTTTGCTGATCTTGCCGTTTCTGGATTCGTCAACAGCCTTCTGCAAAATGCCTTTCATTTCCTCTGTATTTTTCTGCCCGAAGATGGAAAGCGTCTTCTTAAGATTTCTCATAGCTATCTCAATACAATACGATATATTTTTTCCTTAGTAGTTTTACCATTAAGTTTCATTTCAACATCACATAAATAAAAACAATCTA
>CALASU010000235.1 GCA_937888765.1 uncultured Clostridia bacterium
GGTCGAGGGGGTGACCCCCTCGTGGGGGTATTGGGGGCAACGCCCCCAAGGTCTTACTCATTAAACATTGGTGTAGACAGGTATCTGTCCCCTGTGTCAGGCAGAAGTACCACGATTGTCTTGCCTGCGTTTTCAGGGCGTTTTGCCACCTCTGCGGCACCGCATACCGCCGCACCCGCAGAAATACCCGCCAGAAGCCCTTCGCTTCTCGCCAGATCTCTGCCCATTTCATATGCCTGTTCCTCTGTTACCGTCAGCACTTCATCATACAGCTCTGTGTCCAGAATAGAGGGCACAAAGTTTGCACCAATACCCTGTAAGCCATGAGGCCCTGCTGTACCCTTTGTCAGCAGAGGAGAGGATGCAGGCTCAATCCCAATGATCTTTACATTGGGATTTTTTTCTTTCAGATATCTGCCAACACCTGTCAGCGTACCGCCTGTACCAATACCCGCTACGAAAATATCCACCTTGCCGTCTGTATCTTCATAGATTTCGGGGCCTGTTGTTTCATAATGTGCCGCAGGGTTAGAGGGGTTGTCAAACTGTCCGGGGATAAAGGAATTGGGGATTTCCTTCGCCAGTTCTTCCGCCTTTTCAATCGCCCCTGTCATGCCTTTTGCACCCTCTGTCAGCACCAGCTCCGCACCAAATGCTGTCATCAGCAGGCGGCGTTCCATACTCATGGTATCGGGCATAACAATAATCGCACGATAGCCTCTTGCCGCCGCCATAACCGCCAGACCAATGCCTGTATTGCCGCTGGTAGGCTCAATGATGGTCGCACCTGCTTTGAGGATACCCGCTTTTTCCGCATCTTCTACCATGCGCTTTGCCACTCTGTCCTTTGCACTGCCGCCGGGGTTCATTGCTTCCACCTTTGCAAGCAATGTCGCCTGCAGACCCAGCTTCTGTTCCAGTCGTGTCAGCTCCATCAGAGGAGTTCTGCCGATCAGTTCTTCTACACTTTTATAAATCTTTGCCATATTCACTGCCTCCTTTTCATACTTCCCTTAGTTTATCACAAAAAACGTACTTATATCGTATTCTTTTAAAAAATCTTGTACCTTTTTGTTTTTTATGCTACCATAAACCCAGAGAAATCAAAGAAACACAATCTGAAGGAATCTACAGAAAATGAATATTTTAAGGAGAATGATTATGAAAATTGGCAGAAATGATGCCTGCTGGTGCGGCAGCGGCAAAAAATACAAAGCGTGTCACGCAGCATTTGATGATAAACTGGTAGAACTGAAACGCGCAGGGAAAGTGATCCCCTCCCATAAGCTCATCAAAACAAAAGAACAGCTGGAAGGCATCCGCAAAGCAGGGAAACTGAATACAGAAATTCTGGATATGGTAGCCGCAAACATCAAAGAAGGTATGTCCACAGACGATATCAATACACTGGTGCATAACTACACCATCGAACACGGCGGCACACCTGCCCCTCTTGGTTATCAGGGCTTCCCCAAAAGCTGCTGTACATCCGTAAACGATGTTGTTTGCCATGGTATCCCCGATAAAAATGAAATCCTGAAAAACGGCGATATCATTAACGTAGACGTAACTACCATTCTGAACGGCTACTATGCAGATGCTTCCCGTATGTTCCTGATCGGCGATGTCAGCGAAGAAGCAAAAAAACTGGTTGAAGTAACAAAAGAATCCGTTGATCTGGCAGTGAAAGAACTGAAACCCTGGTGCCATCTGGGCGACATCGGCGAAATCGTGAGCAAACACGTTTATGCACACGGCTATACTGTACTGCACGACATCGGCGGTCACGGTGTAGGTAACGACTTCCACGAAGATCCCTATGTATGCCACATCGGCAAAAAAGGAACCGGCATGGTACTGGTACCCGGTATGGTATTCACAATCGAACCCATGGTAAATGCCGGCGAAGAAGACTTCTTCCAGGATGAAGAAAACGGCTGGACAATCTACACAGAAGACGGCTCTCTGTCCGCACAGTGGGAATACACTGTTGCCATCACAGAAGACGGCGTAGAAATTATTACACACTGATCGGAAAAGCCCCGTGTCTCAGATACAGGGCTTCTTTTTTATTTTTTGCTGATTTTCCCGTCTATATTGATAAAGAAACGAAACGATAATAAATCTTTTATCACCATAAGAATTTGATAAGGAGGTACGGCGTTGATGGAAAATAAATTAAAATTAGAAACAACATCCTTTTCATTACATATTATGGCAATGCTATTTATGTTGTGCGACCATTTGTGGGGAACAATTGTACCAGGAAATGACTGGCTAACATGCATTGGAAGATTAGCCTTTCCCATTTTTGCATTCATGATTGTTGAGGGTTATACCCATACAAACAATCTAAAGAAATATGCAAAGCGACTCTTGCTGTTTGCCATTATTTCTGAAATCCCATTTAATCTTGCAATGGGAAGTAGTTTATTTTATCCGATACATCAAAATGTCCTTTGGAGTTTTTTCATTGCAATCGGACTTATCCATTGGAATGAAAAAGTAAAAGAAAAGAGGATTTGGAAACGAATTTTGGTGGGAATTGCATCCATTTGCATTGGATATGTTGCTGGTCTTATTACATTTGTAGATTTTTACCATGCAGGCATTTTAACCGTTCTCGTGTTCTATTTTTTCAGAAATAAAAAATGGTGGTGTTATCTGGGACAATTCGTTTGTTTGTGGTATATCAACCTTGAATTGCTCGGCGGATTCTCGTATGAAATAAATCTGTTTGGCGAATCTTATTTTTTTCCAAGACAAGGAATTGCATTACTGGCATTCATTCCAATATGGTTGTATAAAGGTAACCAAGGATACCACAGCAAAATGCTGCAACATATTTACTACATATTTTATCCACTGCATTTGTTCATTTTGGGCATCATAAAATTCCTGTAAATTCCCATATGTCGAATACGGTATTTTATAAAAACAGGTGCATACTAAACTTATAGTATTGGGGGATCATTTGCACCTTTTCATTCGCAACACACCACATAGTCTTCGGAAATGCTGTTACGCTTTCGCGTAACACAAAATTTTCCAAAAAGTAAAAAAAGTGCCTGCGGCACTCTCAGCTCCCCCTGCCCCTCATTCATGAGGGGTGGGGGTTTTGTTACGCTAAAGCTCCAAGAAAAAAACGGCGATATCTTTC
>CALASU010000236.1 GCA_937888765.1 uncultured Clostridia bacterium
CCGCCAACACTGAATTCAGAGCCTTTCTTTTCCCCTGCCATCGCCTTGATTTCATCGGTCACAGCTTCCACATAGGAAACACGTTTCGCATCCTCGTTATGACGAGGGTCTTTATCATACAGTGCATCGATATCCGTCAGCAGGATCAGCAGATCTGCCTCCACGATTTCCGCTACCATGGCAGAAAGGCGGTCATTATCGGAAATTTTGATTTCGTATGTAGAAATGGTATCGTTGGCATTGATGATCGGCACGATGCCCATTTCCAGCAAAGTCATCAATGTATTATGGGTATTTTCATAACGGTTATCACTGCTCAGTTCTTCCTTTGTCAGAAGGACCTGCGCCACCGTCTGATTATATCTGTCAAAAAAATTATGATAAATCTGCATCAGCATCGCCTGTCCTACCGCAGCAGCAGCCTGCTTTTCCCGCACCACAGTTGGGCGTTCCTTCATCGCCATACGTACTGCACCAACACCGATTGCCCCGCTGGTCACCAGTACGACCTCTTTTCCGCGGTTGCGCAGGTCTGTCAATATCCATGCCAGTTCTTCCATACGCTTTAAATTAAGCCTGCCATTTGGATATGTAATGGTCGATGTCCCTACCTTTATCACAATTCTATTGCAACTGCTTAATACTTCTCTCACTCTCGCTTCCCCCATTTCTTTATTCTCCTAGGGATGCTTTCCCTTGAAAAAACTCATTTCTTTTTATGCACATTGCGAATGGTTTTCTTCTTGCCGTTTCCGCCTTTGCCACTCTGCTTGCCGCCTTTTGCATCGCCTTTGCCCGCAGGCTTTCCTCCCTTGTAGCCGCCATTTGCCCCAAATCCCTGCTTCATCTGTCTGGGACGAATCAAACAATGCTTGTCAAACCCAATCAGATCCTGTCTGTTCGCTTTTTTCAGTGCTTCCAGCACCAGCTCATAATTTTGGGGCAGTCTGTACTGCATCAATGCTCTCTGCATTGCTTTTTCATGCGGCGTTTTTGGAATATATACTTTTTCTTTCGTTCTAGGGTCCATTTCCGTATAATACATCGCTGTGGAAAGCGTGCCGGGTGTCGGATAGAAGTCCTGCACCTGTTCCGGCATATGGTGAATATCCCGCAGGTATTCCGCCAGCTCAATCGCCGCATCCAAATCACTTCCGGGATGACTGCTCATCAGATAAGGCACCAGATACTGATCCATACCCAAACGCTTATTGATGTCATAATATTTTTTTACAAATCTCTGGTAAACATCCCCCGCAGGCTTACCCATTTTGTTCAGTACTTTTTCAGAAACATGTTCGGGTGCAACCTTCAGCTGTCCGCTCACATGATATTTACACAGCTCATGGAAGAAAGTTTCATCTTTATCATAAATCAGGTAATCATACCGAATGCCGGAGCGGATAAACACTTTTTTCACTCTGGGAATTTCTCTTAATTTTCGCAGCAGCTTCACATAATCCTTGTGATCCACTTCCAAATTCGCACATTTTGTGGGCCACAGGCACTGTTTATCCCTGCAAGCCCCATGCTCCAGTTGTTTGCTGCACGCAGGGCCTCTGAAATTCGCTGTCGGGCCGCCAACATCATGGATATAGCCTTTA
>CALASU010000237.1 GCA_937888765.1 uncultured Clostridia bacterium
TCCATATTTCCTGTTTGTTCAGCAATAGATTTTTCCAAATCTTTGAAAGGTACCGTTACAGGTTCAACTTTCTCTCTTTCAATAAAAAGTCTACTGTAATCTAATCTATCTTTTTCATCTTTTACTTTATAATAGGTATACTCTGGTTTAGAAATGATTCTATAACCTTTCTCTTTGGTTTTATTGTCTTTATATACTAAAACAATAAAATCATCACAAATCTTTTTACCTTCTTCAAATATTGGAAATTGATAGAAAGTATTCATGATAGTTAAGTCTGATCCTTCAGGATATTGTTCCAATAATTCAGGTATCATCTTATTCCACCTTTCTATATTTCTTTTGTATCTCGTCTTCATCATACATGATTAATATTAAGTTTTTCTGTATGTAAGTTTATACTTCTTTTCCAGCTTTCAGCTTGCAGATGCCCTGCGTCATTGTTCCCATTGGGCAGAATGCACACCATGTACGGGGCTTATACAGCAGCATCACGATCAGACCGATCAAAGTAGAGGTCAGCATCAGACTGTAAAACCCAAAGCTGAACTGCACCGCCCATGCAGGCACATTACTTGCAGAGTAGGCCCACCCCCAGGGCACCTGAATCGTCCAGAACAATTTCAGCATTTCTTTCACAGATGCCACACCACTGCCGACCAGCCATGTCTGGAACAGCATATTGCCGAACATACTCAAAAAGAAAATCAAAAACCCATATCGAAACCCTTTGGAGCCCATCCATTTGGGGGCAGGGTTTCCAGTTCCTTTCAGCTTTTTGCCTAATACCGTAAAGAGCTGTCCGCGCCCACAGTACTGGTTGCAGAATGCTTTATTGCCACCAAAGATTGCCAGAAGCATCGGCACCATAAAATCTATCATTCCCAGCCATGCAAACAGAATATTAAAAAATCCAAGGGAAAAATAAAGAATCGTCCAAATCCATAAATAGTCATTCCATGCTTTTTGTTTCATCTCTTATACTCCTTCCCTTGCAAAAAGTGCAATACAGTTTGCAGGACATACTTTTTCACACTTGCCGCATCCTACACAAAGTACTGTATCTATCTTCGCATAACAGCCTTTCCAGATAGAAATGGCTTTTCTTGGACATTCCTTTCTGCACGCCCCACAGGCAACACAACTGTTTTTGTCTGCTTCCGCATATTTTTTTGATATCATATTATTCTCTCTCCGCTTCTAAAATAAAATCTGTTTCTTTTATACCATTATAACAAAAATACCGCCTGCATCCAACAGACGGTACTCTATATTTCATTTAAAATAACAGATGTGCAAAAATCGCAATGACAGGCAGTGTCACGATTGTTCTTTCAAGGAAGATAATAAACAGATCCTTCAAAGAAACAGGAATCTTACTGCCCATGATGATACTGCCGATTTCAGACATATAGATCAGCTGTGTTACACTGGTTGCCGCAACCACAAAACGTGTGATTTCACTTTCAATAGAGCTTGCAATTACACTAGGCAGGAACATATCTGCAAAACCAACGATAACTGTCTGGCTGGCAAGCTCTGCTTCGGGAATCTGCAGCAGATTATAGATAAAGATAAAAGGCAGACCCAGAATCTTAAATACAGGTGTAAACTCCGCAATGATCAGTGCGATTGTACCCATTGCCAGGATTACAGGCAGTGTACCGAACCACATTTCAAATACATTTTCGATCCCTTCTCTGAAAAAACCTTTGACTGTAGGCGCATTTTCCGCCTTTTTCAGTGCCAGCTGCAGCCCATACTGTACAGGAGATACCCCTTCGGGGATATCTTCACGATGAGAAACCTCTGTATAATAGCTGTCAGGCACTTTAGACAGAGGAGGCAGCTTCGGCACAATGATCGCCGCTACAATACCCGCTGCAGATACCACCAGATAGAATGGAATAAACATTGCTTCCAGATTTACCTGACTGATTACAACCAGGCTGAATGTAATACTTACCGCAGAGAATGTTGTTGCAATGACAGTTGCTTCTCTTTTGGAATAAAAGCCTTCTTCATACTGTCTGCTTGTCAGCAGTACACCGATAGAACCATCCCCCAGCCAGGAAGCCACACAGTCCAGTGCACTTCTGCCGGGCAGATTGAAGAGCGGACGCATCAGCTTAATCATCAATGCCCCAAAAAAGTCCAGCAGACCATAGTTCAACAGCAGTGCCAGCAGAATCCCCGCAAGCAGGAATACACATACCAGAATAGGGATCAGGTCATTGATTACCATACCGCCTGTCAAACCGCCAATGATAAACTCCGGCCCTATATTAAAATAAATCATGTTTGCAAACACAAACCCGATGATACGGATAACAAACCAGAATCCTTTTACACTAAAAAGATGATCCAGTTTTGGATTCTTTTTCAGAATGCCGATGCCTGCCGTTTTATGGATGATTGTCAGAATCGCACTGAGGGAAATCAGAATCCAGATGATTGTCAGTGTCGCATCCCCCATCACATCCAGCAATGCATTTGCCGCCACTGCAATCGGAATTGTCATATTGCCGTCCTGTTTGATCGGCGTTACAAATAAAAATGCCCCTATCAGAGAGGGAACCAAAAATTTAAAAAATCGTTTGTCTTTTATCACGTTCATACTTCACCCTTGTTTCTGTTCTCTTTTACTTAAAATATACACCAATTATGCTATCTTATACTATTTCAAAACAGAAATCAAGCTGAAAAGCCAAAAAGAGAGCCTGTAAATTCAATTTACAGGCTTATTTTTCTTCTTCCGCGACTTTTTTGCACAAATATACAACCATTCTGTATTATGCATTCTTTTTATGCATCTTTTTTCCTTTTCTTGCTTCGATATATCTTCTATGCTATACTTTTCATAACATTTTAGCAATAGCTTTTCTGATCGAACCGTTTCCCAAAATATAAGGAGGTATTGCCGTTATGCGTCATCATTCTTCCCAAACAACACCCAACCCATTATCCGCCAAACCCTATGCAGTCATTGACCTGCATCTGCATCTGGACGGCTCTCTTTCCCTTGCATCTGCAAAACAGCTTGCCAATCTGCAGGGCATTTGCATTCCTCAGGAAGATTCCGAAATCCTGCATCTGCTTCAGGTAAGCGATGATTGCAGAGATCTGAACGAATATCTCGAAAAATTTGCATTCCCCTGCTCCCTGCTGCAGACAAAGGAAAGTATCTGCACAGCCGTTTATACTCTGTGTGAAGAATTGAACAAACAGGGATTGCTCTATGCAGAAATCCGTTTTGCTCCCCAGAAACATACAGAAAAAGGTCTGACACAATCCGAAGTTGTTGCCGCAGCTCTCGAAGGACTGCATCGCAGTGACTTCCACGCCAATCTGATTCTGTGCTGTATGCGTGGCAATGATACTCACGCCGAAAATACAGAAAGCATCCATGTTGCCAAAGAATACCTCGGAAAAGGTGTCTGCGCCGTCGATCTCGCAGGAGCAGAAGCATTATTCCCTACAGCTGATTTTGAAGATATCTTCGCACTGGCGGCAGAGCTTGGTGTCCCCTTTACCATCCATGCAGGAGAAGCAGATGGTTCTGCCAGCGTTTTCAAAGCACTGCAATTCGGTGCGGGCCGTATCGGTCACGGTGTACGCTCCATAGAAGACAAAAGCGTTTTACAGCTTCTTGCAGAAAAAAACATTGCCCTTGAGCTTTGCCCCACAAGTAATCTGCAAACCAATATGTTTGCTCAGCTTTCCGACTATCCCTTCCGCACCTTGCTGGAAGCAGGTATCAAACTCACACTGAATACAGATAATATGTCCGTTTCCCATACCACACTGGAAGCAGAATATCAGCAGATGATCGATACCCACTCCCTTACAGAAGCAGAATTACAGCAGCTTGCCTTTAATGCTGTCGAAGCCTCCTTTGCCGATACAGAAACAAAAGCATGGCTGAAACAGAAATTACAGAAAAGATTCGCATAAACAAAAAAGACAGGACCTCCCTGTCTTTTTTGCTTCTATTTCTTCTTTATGCTTCAAAGCCAGCCATACCAAACGCCGCAGGGCCGCCATGTGTTGTGATAACACCATTTGCCTGAATCCATTGAATCTGCTGAAAACCACAAGCCTTCGCCGTATTTTCTGCCAATTCCTTGATTTCTTCGGATAATCCAATGGTATACACAAACCAGAGCTCGTCCCTTTGCAAATGATATTTTTCCGCATATTCCAGAATCAGCTTTTCCACGACCTTTTTCATTTTTCCGCGGAATTTTTTTGTTGCGATCAGCTTCCCGTCCAGAATTTCAATACAGGGATGGATACTCAGAATTCTCGCACCTAAAAACGCCGCATTGCTCACACGACCGCCTGCATGTAAAAACTCCAGATTATCAGGCACAAAACACATCTTTGCCTTTTCAATCAACACTTTCGCCTTTTCCACCAGTTCTTCCGGAGAAATATCAGGATTTTCCTGCAGCAGCTTTGCCACTGCCACAACGACCAGTCCCTGTCCAACAGAAACCTGTTTTGTATCAATTGCTGTCACATAATCCAGATCCTCAGCCGCAATCATCGCACTCTGATAAGAACAGGTTGTGATTGCAGAATATGCAAGATATAAAATATGTGCATCGGGATATTTTTCATGTACTTCGCTGAATTTCTTTTCAAAATCGCCGGGTGTAGAGCCGCTTGTTTTCGGCAGTTTCCCTGTTGTATTGTAATATTCCGGAATACGTTCCACAGGAAATGCCCCGTCATCCAGTGTTTCTTCCTCAAAATTCACGTGCATCGGCACAATTTCAATACCATACTGCTCCGCCAGTTCCGGTGTAATATCAGAACCTGTTTCTGCCATAATAATAATACGTTTCAAATTTATCCACTCCCCGAAATCAAATATCTGCAAATATATTACATCGTTTTAAAAACTACGTCAAGAAGCTTTTCTCTACATAAAATAAAAAGTCCGAAACCTTTTTCAACAGATTCCGAACTGTTTATAAATATTCTATTTTTTTATCCTATTCTTCTGCAAAAATCTAAAATAACCTATCTTCGCTTCTCCGATACGCTTTTATCTCAGCTTAAATAACTTGTAATACTGTACATTTTATGATAAAGTTGACATCAGAGGTGAATGCTATGAACCACGTTAAGTATAACGAAACTTTATTAGAATTATGTCATACATCTTTACCAGACCTACCGCTTGCAAAAGAATTGCTCAACAGCGGAATTGCTTTAAATACACTGTTTGAACCTCCAAAAATGTATGCAGACTATGAATATTCTCCTACAACATATCTGGCAGAAGCGGCTGCATATGGAAATTATGAATTAGCAAAACTTCTTATTGCATATGGTGCTGACCCCAATTTACGAATCGGTACTGAACCTATTTTATGGGGACTGCAATACTATGAGTATTATCACCCGGAACGCAATAAAGGACGTTTACAAGCTGCAGAATTGCTTCTGCAAAGCGGGGTTTCTCCTATCGTAGAATGGGAAAATGAAACCTTGTTTGATTATATCTGTTTTAAAATCTTCAATGATGATACAGATGCAGAAGAATTTAACTATCTTTCTGATTTTTTCCTTTTACTGATCATTTACGGAGGAAAAACAGCGTATTGCTCACCACAAATATATATACCTTTTGATAAAAACAATCTCCAACAATACCGCTTCCGCATACAAGAAAACAAAACAGCCAACACTTTATATGGAGAAATTTTTGACAATAAAGGAAATATCATAGCTATCATATAAAAACAGGGACATTCTGCCCCTGTTTTCTATTCTTTCAAGTTATCTTTTATTTCACGCAAAAAATCATACACCGCATCCTCCGACAAAACACCCCGCTTCAGCTCTTTCGGAAGCATTCCCTTCTCGTCCTTTTCAAAATCCGCCAACCACAGCCTGCTTTCATAATACTGCATCAATGTATTCAGCTTTTCTCTAATAGAAGCATCCTCCCACAAAGAAGCAGGATCTTCCTGCCAAGCCTGCAAAAGCAGATCAAATATTGCTTCCATTCTCCGGATTCTGTCAATAGCAGTTTTCAACTCCAACCGCTCCTGCAAAGCAATCCCCCCAATCATCAGACTTTTTTATTGATTGTATCATAAAATCAGAAAAAAGACAGGGACAAACTGCCCCTGCCTTGCTTCATCCTGCCGCCTGCAGCATATTTTCTTTGCGAACCGTCATAGTGCGAAGCATTGGAGTTAACACCAGCAGGCATTTCTGCCAGGTTTCCACGGTATCGAATAATGGTTCTTTATCTTCCTGCATATCTTTGTTGTAAGCCAGAGGCAGACCTTTCATGGTGGTTAAGAGGCTCATCAGGTGACCATATACACGGCCGGTTTTGCCGCGCATTAATTCGGCAACGTCCGGATTTTTCTTCTGCGGCATAATGCTGCTGCCAGTGCTGTACGCATCGTCCAAATCAATGAAGTGGAATTCCTGGCTGGACCAGATGATGATTTCTTCGCACATACGGCTTAAATGCATAGAGCAAATCGACGCTGCTGCCATATATTCCAGAATAAAGTCGCGATCACTGACACCGTCCATAGAATTCAAACACACAGAATCAAAGCCAAGCTCCTGTGCCACCTGTTCGCGATCCAGCGGGAACGTAGTCCCTGCCAGAGCACCGGAACCTAACGGCAGCACATTCATGCGTTCACGGCAGTCTTCCAGGCGGGTGATATCCCGTTTGAACATTTCTGCATACGCCAGCATATGATGCGCAAAGCTCACCGGCTGTGCACGCTGTAAATGTGTATACCCCGGCAGAATCGTTTCTTTATGTTCGTCGGCAATATCCACCACTGTTTTCATCAGTTCCAGCAGCAGATGATGGGTATTTTCAATTTCATGGCGCAGATACATACGCACATCTACTGCCACCTGGTCATTGCGGCTGCGGCCTGTATGCAGCTTCTTGCCCACTGCACCGATTTTGTTGGTCAAAAGCACTTCCACATTCATATGGATATCTTCCGCACCCGGATCGAACGTTACCTGCCCGGCCTCAATTTCTGCCATAATTTCATCCAGGCCCTGAATAATCTGCTGCGCTTCTTCTTTTGTGATAACACCTACATCACCCAGCATACGTGCATGTGCTTTGCTTCCGGTAATATCCCATTTGTATAATTTCTGATCGAAAGAAATAGAAGAATGAAAGTCTTCTACCAGTTTGTCGGTATCTTTACTAAACCGGCCACCCCATAATTTCGCCATTGTAATTCCTCCTAAAGAATTTATATCATCATTCATTTTTTGCATATATCACTCGGGCGGGAAGACCCCGCCCCTACA
>CALASU010000238.1 GCA_937888765.1 uncultured Clostridia bacterium
TTCGAGGGACGCTGTCCCTCGAGCACCCTGCGAGGGGGTCACCCCCTCGACCCGATTTGGCAAAAGCAGCTGCTTTTGCCGAAGAAATTTAATTTTTTACAAGATAAGAAAAGATTTTTCTTTCAAGCATTCTTATTGAGAAATTTTATTAGTAATTTCTGACAAAAGAGATTGACAGGTTTTGGTTAGCCATGATAAACTTTCAATAGAATTAGTTATGGCTAATAGTGGAATGAAGTAGGAGGATGTTATGAATCTGACAGCTGCGAATGTAGGAGAAGAATACATCATCAAAGAGATTGTAACAGACGATGAAGAAATGGACGCATTTCTGTTTTCTCTGGGCTGCTACAGTGGGGAACCCATCACAGTGATTTCTCATCTGAAGGGTGGCTGTGTTGTTTCCATCAAGGATGGCAGATATACAATTGATACGCTTCTGGCAGAAGCAATTATTGTTGAATGATGTGATATAAGTGGTGTGAAAAGCACCACATATATTTTGCATTGCAGTTAGTAATTACTAACTTTATTTCACAAGGAAATATCAAAAGGGAGGATCTCAAAATGAGAATTGCTTTAACAGGTAACCCTAACAGCGGTAAGACAACAATGTTCAATGCATTGACAGGTAAAAATGAACGTGTTGGTAACTGGGCGGGTGTTACAGTAGACAAAAAAGAAAGTACAATGAAAAAAGGACTGTGCGAAGGCAGCGAAAACATCATCGCGGTTGATCTGCCCGGTGCATACTCTATGTCCCCTTTCACATCCGAAGAAAGCATCACAAGTGCTTATGTAAAACATGAAGCACCCGATGCGATCATCAATATCGTGGATGCAACAAATCTGAGCAGATCTCTGTTCTTCACAACACAGCTGCTGGAACTGGGCATCCCTGTGGTAGTGGCTCTGAATAAGAGTGACGTAAACGAAAAGAAAGAAACACAGATTGACGAAGTGGCACTGTCTGCAAAGCTGGGCTGTCCTGTTATCAAAACAGTTTCTATTACAGCAAATGATAAAGGTCTGCAGGAAGTTGTGAAAAAAGCAATTTCTCTGAAAGGCACAGAACAGAAAGCACCCTACACACAGGATGCAATTGATCTGACAAGTAAGGAAGCGGTAACAGAAGCAGACAGAAAGCGTTTTGCATTTGTAAACGACATTGTAAAATCTGTTGAAAAAAGAAAAGTACTGACAAAAGAAAAGAACAGTCAGGATAAAATTGACGCAGTTCTGACAAATCCCATTGCTGGTATTCTGATCTTTGCGGCAATTATGTTTCTGGTATTCGATATCTCTCAGGCGACATTTGGCCCCTTCCTGGCAGATACACTGGTAGGCTGGATCGAAGGCTTCCAGGAATCCGTTGCAGGTTCTCTGGAAAATGCATCTCCTTTCATGCAGTCTCTGGTTGTTGACGGTATCATCGGCGGTGTTGGTGCGGTAGTTGGTTTCCTGCCTCTGGTAATGGTAATGTACTTCCTGATGGCACTGCTGGAAGACTGTGGCTATATGGCTCGTGTATCCGTAGTTCTGGACCCCATCTTCAAAAAAGTAGGTCTGTCCGGTAAATCCGTTATTCCTTTCGTTATCACAACAGGCTGTGCGATTCCCGGTGTTATGGCGTCCCGTACAATCAGAAACGAAAGAGAACGCAGAGCAACAGCAATGCTGGCTCCTTTCATGCCCTGTGGTGCAAAACTGCCCGTAATCGCTCTGTTCGTAGGTGCATTCTTCGCAGATGCAACTTGGGTTGGTACACTGATGTACTTTGTAGGTATCGCGCTGATCTTCTTCGGTGCACTGCTGGTAAATAAAATCGCAGGTCATAAAGTAAGAAAATCCTTCTTCATTATGGAACTGCCCGAATACAAAATCCCCAGCCTGAAAAGAGCATTCTTCTCCATGTGCTCTCGTGGTAAGGCTTACATCATCAAAGCTGGTACAATTATTCTGGTATGTAACACAGCAGTACAGATCATGCAGGCGTTCAACTGGCAGTTCCAGCTGGTGGAAGAAGGTATGGAACATACATCCATTCTGGCGTCCATCGCTTCTCCTTTCGCAATCCTGCTGATCCCTCTGGGCTTTGGCGCATGGCAGCTAGCAGCAGCGGCTATTACAGGCTTTATTGCAAAAGAAAACGTAGTAGGTACACTGGCAGTTTGCTACGGTATCACAAACTTCATTGATACAGAAGAACTGGCACTGGTTGGCGGCGCGAATGAAGTAGCGGCAGTTATGGGTCTGACAAAAGTGGCGGCTCTGGCTTACCTGATGTTCAACCTGTATACACCTCCCTGCTTTGCGGCAATGGGTGCGATGAACTCCGAAATCAAAGATAAAAAATGGCTGCTGGGCGGTATTGCACTGCAGTTCGCAACAGGCTTCACAGTAGCATTCCTGGTATACCAGATCGGTACACTGGTAACACTGGGCACAGTAGGTGCAGGCTTCGTTCCCGGTCTGATTGTAGTAATCGCAATCGTGGCTGTGATCGTAGGTCTGATCAAGAAAGCAAACAGCGGCATCGCGGCAGAATATGCGCTGAAGGGTGCGGCTAAGAATGCATAAGTAAAAAAGAAAGGGTTTTGATATGACAGATATTATCGTTGGATTGATCGTGATTCTTCTGGTGGGGGCGGCACTGCTTTACATCAGAAAAGAGAAAAAACGCGGTGCGGTTTGCATTGGCTGCCCGCAGGCGGGAACCTGCGGCAAGCATCACAGTGCAGAGCATAGCTGCGGATGCCATAACGAATAAGCATATATCATTTAACCTTTAAGAAAGACGCTCAGAGAAATCTGAGCGTCTTTTGCTGTCTGTAAAAGTCTTGGAAAAGTATACAAAAGGAAAGCTTGCACTTATATTTATACAATGCTATACTAGAAAACAGCAGTATAAAAATACAAAGGAGAGGTGATCTTTATGGGAAGAAAAGCGGTTTATTTTATCAACACAGACAGAGAGTTTGGCTATGTGTCTTATCATGTATGGGATATTCTGCAGGAGGAAGGATATTTCACAGAACAGGCAGGCTTTACCTTTGACGGGCAGGATGTTATGAAGCATACAGACGATGCAGGGGACGAATTCTATTTCGTACCTACACATGAAGCAATCTGTCTGCATTATGAACAGCATCTGGATGAAATGAATAAATACTTCGCAGATGCGGATATTTCCGGTATGGTAACATGGCATGAGGGGGCTCATGCATTGGAAAAAGTTCTGACAGTGCACTCCTTGGGGGATGTAAACAGCGGCAATTACGGCGGCGCAAAACCCAGATATATGAGAAATCTGATGCTGGCAATTGATGAAAACAGAAAGGCTTTGGGTCTGGATGACTTCCGTGTGGCAACAGAAGCGACACACTGGTCCGGCGTTCACAATGATGTGGGAGATCCCGAACTGCTGAACAAGTTCCCTGTGCCTATGATGGATATTGAAGTTGGCAGTGAGCCTGAAAGCTGGAACAACAAAGAAGCGGCAAGAGCACTGGCACGTTCGCTGACAAAGATTTTTGTAGATGACGGCAAGAAAGTGCATAACCTGCTGTGCGTAGGCGGGGTGCATTTTGAGCCAAACTTTGCAGAAGCGGTATTCACACAGTGGGGCGATAATGAAGCCTTTGGCGTGACACATATCATGGCGAACCAGTGGCTGGTAGCCGGGGAATATGAAAACGAAACAGGCGTGGAACGTGCATCTGCCTGCATTGATGCGATTGAAGGCGGCGTAGAAGCAATCTTCTTCCATGACAAGATGAAGGGCTGCTATAAGGATCTGGTGCGTGCACTGGGGGCAAAATACAACATCCCGATCTATAAACATCAGAAACTGCGTACACCTGATACATTAGAATTTTAATGCTTGAGGGTGCTGCCCTCAAACTCCCGGCAGGGAAACTGGTCAAGCATCTTCCCTGCGGGAAGACGGCTTCGCCGCCGCCTT
>CALASU010000239.1 GCA_937888765.1 uncultured Clostridia bacterium
TGTTATTGATACGATCCAGATAGTTCAGCTTCTGCACCACGCCGTCACAGCCCGCATAATTTCCTGCTTTCGCCAGTTCGATCAATTCCATGGAAAGTGCATATTCCTTCTGACTCAGCACCGCTGTTCCTTCTTCCAGCATATTTGCCGTACAGTCTGTATAGCTGTCCTGCACATTGCTCATGGCTTCGCCAATGGCACTTGCCAGATCTGTATTCAGCGTAAAGGGGTCTAAAGTATCCCGTCCATCTGCCATAACTTCCTGAATTGCCGCTTCTCTGGCTTCTTCTGCCGCCGCCTTTGCTTCTTCAGGGTCTTCTATGCCAAGCATCGCCTGTTCTGCCGCCGCTTCCGCAATCTTCGCCGCTTTTTCACCAATCAGATCTTCGATATTCACTTCGCCTGTTACTTCGCCCCATACATATGTATATTCACGACTTGTAACCTGGCTCATGGTTTCCAGTTCTTCCTCACTGAGCGGCTGCAGTACCTCGGCACGTCTGGAATAATCCACTTTTTCCATGACCTTCATGACCATATCACTCATTTCTTCCTCTGCACCGTCCTGCATCAGAATTTCGTAATAGCCCTGCAATCCGTCCATTGCGGCATCCCATTCTCGTGTTTTTTCTGTATTTCTGTCCTTATCAAAGACTTCTTCAATGACAAGCATATCTCTTTCATTTGTTTCGGAAGGCTTTGAAAGCTGTACCAGCATATCATACTGCCGTTTGATCGGTTCCAGTTCCTCCATCCCTTCCAGTTCATAAGGGTCTTTGATGTCAAATGGACAAACTGCCGTATTTGTACGCAGATCGTATGTAATCCCGTCCGATTTCGTATGATGTGTCATATTCAGATCTTCGATTTCGCTGTTCTGCACAACGACCCCGCTTGTCGTAATATCCGCAAGCGCACCCGCATTTGTAATATCATACCATACGCCACCCGCAAGCTCGGATTTATAATAGCGTTTATGCTGATTCGCTTCTGCCGCTGAGTCCATAGCAATCTGATATATCTCATCCTTCATCGACCCCAGATAAATCAGATGGGAACCGATGATAAGCGTAGAATCTTCAATTTCTCCTGCGTCAATATGCACGGAATTGGTTTCATCAATCATCGCAAAGGTCAGCGCAGAACCGGCAATCAGCAGCAGCGCAATGATCACAGGAATCATCTTTGCCAGAAACCGTTTGTTCTTCCACTCCATTCTTCGCACATCCTCCTTTCCCTTATTCTTCTATGGTATAGATACTCTGTTTTGCCGTATCAAAATAGGCTGTATACTTTTCGCCCTTCGCCGCATCGTAGCACTTAATCTGCAAGAAATCCATGTCCTTAGACAGGAAATCCAGATACAGAAATACATCTGTAATCGCTTTCGGCTCCTTGGAAATCAGATCTGTATTCTGGTCATTCTGAATGACATAATACTTCACATCTTCCACAGCATCTATTTTCAGTTCAATTTCCACCAGACCCATTTCGCTTCTGGGTTTGATTTCATAACTGCCGATGCGTCGTTTTTTGGCTTCTTCGGATTTTTTCACTTCATAGCCTTTGATTTCCAGCGGGCCTTCATAGGACTGTGCATCAATTTCACAGTCATCCACAAGCTTCTCATCATTATACAGTCTTACAAATACCCGTTCTTCGCCTGTCAGCGAAAGTGTCAGATGACGCATGCCTTTCTCGACTTCTGTTCTTTCGCCCACCTGGTAATCATCTACCCAGAGCTCAAAATGTGTCACTTCTATATCGGATTCTCCGGGAAGATAAATGCCAAATTCAAACATATTATCCTCTATGATAGACCTGATATAATATCTTGCAGTGTCATCTGTTTCTTCATCTACGATATAGCTGTTGCCGCCCTGTCCGATCTGCAGCTTCGCTTCTGCTTCGTCAAAATACTGCGATACCGCACCGCAGGTCAGCCTGTCCAGACTAAATGCAAGAGAGCTGTAGTTTTCCAATGCTTCGCGCATTCCAATCTGCATGGACTCATACTGATCCTGTGCTTCTGTATATTCTTCAAAGGTCAGTTCCCCCATATTATTTAAGATTTGCTCCTTCTGCAGCTGATCCTTGGTTTCTGCGACCTGTGTTTTCAATTTTAAATAGGCACCTCTGGCAGATACCAGCGTTTCAAAGCTGTCACGCACCTGTATTTCCAGTTCTTTCGCCAGATCCTTCTGCTCTGCCAGAGCATCCTGATATTCCAGTACGTTTTCATAGAGAATATATGGTTCATCCTCTACATATCGTGTACCGTCCATATCCCCTTTGATCCACTCCTTCGGAAAGCGGAAAAATATGATTCTCCAGCTTCCATACCAGGGGGAATCAATTTCATACAGAAATTTATCATACTGCTTCCGGAAGGCTTCTGTATCTATTTTCTGTCCGTTTTTTGCCTGCTGAACATATGGATTGATAAGGAACATTTTTCCGCCGAACTTGCCGGAAAGCAGTCCGTGATTGATGTCCATTTCCCAGAGGGCAATCTGCGTTGTCATTTTCGCTTCATAATAAGACTGGTCATTATCAAGCGTATGCCGAATAAAGGTATCCAGTTCTTTTCTGGGAATTTCCGCATCCACATAGGGATTCCTGAAAATATACCCTGTTGTAACATCCATATCGAGCAGATCACCCAGTTTTGTTTTGGCACGTTCCAGCAGTTTCATATCCTGTGCCAGCTTTTCTTCTGCCGCTGTCACATTCTTTTCCATTGCCTTTACATCATTCTGTGTTGCCAGTCCAAGAATCAGCCTGCCCTTATTCTTGTGCAGTGTTTCCTTCAGCCCTTCGAGCTGTCTTTCTTCAAATGCAACCTTTTCCTGTAAAGTATACACCTTCAGATATGCCTGTTCTACCTTTTCATATACCCCAAACACTTCATCTGTCAGATCATGCTTCAGCTTGGAAATTTCACCCTGCATCTGCAAGGGCTTAAATGTTGCGTCACTGGAATCCTTCAGCGACAACGGTTCGGGAAAATGGAAAGAGAGCAAGGGCGACCAGCGGAAGGTCGTTTTGCTTCTGATCTTCAGTTCCAGTGATTTGACTGCCTGCTTGTAAGAAACCTCTTTGAGTGCAATCTTACCTCTGATCTGACGATAGGACGCACTGTTTGCCAGTGCAATTGTTTTCGCCTGTGAAAGCAGAAGGGGCTGCTGTGCAGCCTGCACGGACGGCAGAAACATTCCCGCCAGCAGTACCATACACAAGCATAAACCAATGCTTTTTTTCCAAAAGCCCTTTTTCATATCGCCGCCTTCTCCTTTCTTTGTCTCTCTGTTTCTTTAAAAATTTTTTCTGTTTCTTCTATAAAAAATATACGCTTATTCTCGTTTTTCAATCTGATACATTGCAAAAGCACCGCTTCTGTCCTTACAGAAAAAGGTATACCGCAGATCTTCCATCTCATATGTGTACAGGTATACACTATAATCCTGATCGAATGTATCTACCACAACCGCATCCGAAAGAAGCTGATCCCAAGACCCGCTCACATCGCCATGCAGCACACGTTCCGTTTTGTTCATGGAATGAATTGCCGCGGCTTCCGGCATAATCAGATAGGCATTCCCCTCATAAATGGGATCGCCCATAATCTGAGAGATTTCTGCAATGTGGTCAAATTCCTCCGCACCATAACGGAAAGCATCCTGCATCACATAAACCCCTTTGATCTGTACTTCATCCGCAAGATTTTCTTCATTCTGCATACCGTAATACAACGCATCAATATCCTGCATATCTACCACGAAATACTCATCATTGGTATACACTGTTTTGCGTCCCACATACATCTGATTGGCTTCTGCTGTACTTTTCCCCAGAAAATCCGTATACAGCAATGCATCTTTCGAGAAGTTCCCGTGAAAAATCTGATTGCCCGCACTGTCATATAATGTACCTTCGCCATCTTTCATATCATCCAGAAAGCTTCCTTTATATTCCATAGAGCCGTTTTCTCGGTAGACAATTCCCGTTCCGGCATATACATTGTGCTGAAATGTACCGTTATACTGCACCTGCCCTGTAGGATAATAGAAAATGCCGCTGCCGTGAAACTCACTTTTCTCAAACATGCCTTCATATACTTTATTGCCGTTTTTATCAAACAATCTGCCCTGACCTTCTGCATAGCCGCCCTTTACATTGCCCTCATAGGCAAGATATTTGGACTTTGCCAGAATACGCACCTGACCTTCTGCAAACCGAAGAGGAAGGGAGCGATAAGAATAGGTTCTGATCCCGTTTTCTGCCGTAAATACAGACATCGGCTGTACAAGCGTCAGAAAAAGCATGGAGCACATACCAACGGTAATCACCACCAGAAATGCCAGCCGTTTGCTGACCATCCAGCCAAAAAAGCTATAATAATCCTGTTTATCCCTCGGACGTACATCCGTCAGATTCCGAAAATACTGAATCAGCCGCCGAAGAAGTTCCCCTCGGATATAGGCAGGATTCATCATCAGACGTATTTTCGTCCAGATCGGCGTGATACGCGCCTTTATGGCATTCAAAAAGCCCTGAAATAAGCTGTTCACTTCCTATCCTCCTTTCTTATCGTCCTTTTATAATACATCATTTGTCTGTTCCGATGCAGCTGCTTCAAACAATCCGTAAGAAAGGTCTGCCTCAGGATGGTTCAGATAATATTCACAGCGGAACAGATACCATCTTGCAACATAATCCTGTTCATTGAGCTTCAATACTTCATTGAATGTATTTCTCGCCAGATAGAAGTCATTGGAATACAGAAGCTCCAGACCTTTCTGGAACATAGTATCTGTTTCCTGCATCAGCTTACGATGCAATTCTGAATACGCATCCAGACATTCATACAGTTTCAGCGTGCGTCCCTGTACTTTATCTGTAATAAAGCCAATATATCTTGTATAAAAAGTATTGTCAACAAGTGTTAATGTCTGTTCCGTCAGCGCAATACGCACCTTTGCTTTTGCCAGTGCTCTGGCATAAGGCTGCAGAACGCTTTCCTGCGCAGAATACATATACGGTGTCATCATATCTTTCACACCGGAAATACCATATTCAAATTCTGCCACATGCAGCAGCATCACCAGATCATTGTCTGTCAGAATACCATTTTCCGCATACGCATGCATCAGATCAACGCTGAATTGCACCGCTCTGTCTGCATCCTGCTCAAAGAATACTTTTCTCTGCTGCAGATCTGTGGAAGCCGAAAGAAAAATACCGTCCCTCTGTTCCCGTACACGATGCATCAGTTCCAGATTCTTCGTCATGGCTTCAAAATATTCTGCACCCTTAAGCTGTTTCATATCTCCCAGTGCAATATATACCATACATCCCCGAAGCGTCTTTCTGTCGCCAATTTCAATATCAGCCAGAAGCGATTTTCTCAGCAGTCTGTCCATGCCCTTCGGAACAAATTTGTAATAGCTTCGATACAGCAGATCTCTTTCATAATACAAACGATTCAGTGTACTGCCGATATGCTCCAGAGGCATCCATGCTTCCTGCAGACCGTCTGCCAGCTTCGGTGCATCGGGATATTCCTTTTTCTCCTGCGCCACATACACAATCCCTTCGCGGAATTTTTTCCATCTGTTAGAAAAATAAATGAATAACAGCCCATGTGCCGCTGTCACAGCAGCCATCAGCATATACACACCATTTCTGAGCAGTCCTGTTGTTGCGGCGATACTGTTATGAATCCCCTGCTCCGAAAGCACTGCCAGCAGTACCGCATCCGGCGTTCTGTCTGTCCAGTCCCGCATCGCTACGGTATACACCTTTCTGCCGCCTTTTTCCAGGCGGGTCATAACAGCGTCATTGCCTTCCAGCACAGCCGTCAGCAGTGCGTCTGTTTTTTCAGCATTATAATATTCGCCGATCGTTACACCCGCAGGCAATGTCTTTGACAGAAGTACTTTCCCATCTTCGGGAGAAATAAACAGCAGATCCTCTAAAAGACCTTCTCTCTGCTGCAGTGCCTTCCAGAAAAATTCTGGCTTTACTGTACCGTCTGCTCTCTGGTTTCCCTTCATTTCTTCCAGTACATGCCCCGCTTCAATACCGATCTCCAGTACCTTTGCCTGTGTCAGCTTCGCTGTAAAGGAACTGCTCACACAAAGCAGTGCCGCCATACAGAGAATTTCTGTACAGCAAAGAATCCGAAATACAATATGATTCTCTTTCCGCACACCATAAATCAGCAGTGTCAGAATTGCCGCCAGCAGTGCAGCAAGCAGCAGGCACTGTCCTGCACTGTGTCTGAATGCATACAGATACAGCAGACTTCCCGCTCCGTCAGCAGGTTCATTCTGGAAATATGTCCAAAGAACTGTATCCGCTGTCTGGATTTCTGTCTCCTGCAGAGCCATAGTATAAGCATATACCCTGCCGTCCTCACTTACCAGCCAGAGGGCATCATCCCCATAAGCAGCGCAGAGCACAAAATGCCCTCTTGAGAATATAAAACTCTGCTTTTCCAACCACTCATCACTGCCATTCAGCAGCATATATTCCGTAATGGTTCTGCCGTCTTCTCCAAGCACACTACAGAAAACAGCTTTGCTGTTACTGCCTGCCGCAAGGAACTCACCCTTTGCAGCAAATACAGGAATCTGCATTTCTTCCTGATTCTGTGCTTCCTGTTTCCGATCCCTCTGCTGCTCTTCCTTTACAGTGCCCAGAGGCTCAATACCAAAAAACTGCTGTTCTCCGTCTGTATAACGGAATACGGCATACACTCCATTCTGGTGCACCGTTCCGACAGCTTCTTTATTTTCATTTTCTATATCAGCAATTTGAAACTTTTTCTGTTCAGGATTCTGATACAGCACATAATGGCTGTCCTCCAATGTCCAGATCTGCGAAGCATATCCTTCCGCATTGCAGACCGCACCAAATTCCGCCTGTTTCATTGTATGCAGTCCTGCAATACCGCTGCCAACAATCAGTACTGCCAGAAAAAGCCCTAAATACAGACCTATCCATTTTTTCATGGCTTATCCTCCCCAAACTGTCTATTGCAATAAGGATTCCGTCCCAATCACTTTAAACGTGTTTACAAATAACCGTAAAAAGGGAATATCCCCAAACAACATCTGTGAAACAAGCGTGATCAGTGCCAGAATTGCCGCCACTACACAAACAACCAGCAGTAAGCGAAAAATCGTATCCTGATGATGACGATAGAATTTCTGAAGCTGCTTAAAAAAACCGTCTTTTTTAAGCGGCACGGCTGCCATTTTCAGATCCTTATACAGATCCATAAAGCGATGATATCCGCTTTTCCAGGATCTGCTTTCCAGCAGCCTGTAGCTGGTTGCCTTACTGAGTTTTCCTTTCCTGCCCGCACTGACCTGCCCCAGTAACGGAAACAGCTTCTGCGCACATAAAGTCGCACATTCCCGTTCCGTAATATATGGCGAAAAGGACTCCAGATCCACCGCATAACTCAGATACACATTTTTATCACTTGAAATATGTATCTGATTCTGCTGCAGCTGCAAATACAGCACAGGATACGGCACCCCGCTCGCCATACATTCCACCGTCAGATTCAGGGCCATTTCTTCACATTCTGCAAGTGTTGCAATCTCAGAGGTAAAAAACTGCTGCAGCGGACGTTCCTTCACATAGTCAAACACCATCAGATAGTTGTCTTTCCATATAAAATCCGCTATAAATTTTGTTTTTTTCTGCTCTCTGGCATCATGAAAAAGCTGCATCAGCTTTTTTGCCATTCTTCTGTCATGCACAATCCATACGGTATAATACGGCATAGTACTGTCAGCCATATTCTGGCAGACAATGACATCATTCACTTTTCCCCGAAAAACTTCCTGCGTCTGCTGCAGTATCATATTTCCAACGTGGTAAACCATTTCGTCACCTCAGTTCCCTAGGGAAGCCCTTATTTCTTCTTTACAATCGCATATGCATATGTACAGATGAACGGACGGTCGATACAGTAAATCCTGATTTCAAATACGCCTTCTTTATTCGGTGCTGTATATACACCGTCTGCGGAAATTTCCCCGCCGTCATCCTCTGTTACAGCATAGCCGATGCTGCATTTTTCCATATCATGGAATTTCACGCCGAAATACTGTGTTTCTCTGCAGCCAAGCACCACGGTAGGGGTTTCTGCTTCGATCCACTGATTTTCAGACACTTTTTCCAGATCCAGTTTATCATTATTTGCAAATTTCACTGCTACCCAGCGATAGGAAAGCAGCAGGCAGTCTGTTTCTTCCGCAAAGCTGACTGCCGCAATGAAGCTGCCCTTGTCATTCAGCACTTTGATTGCTGTTTCTTTCTTCGGTTCCTGTCTGCCGATCTGAGGAAACAGGTTACTGTTGCCGAAAATCGTACTCTTTGTATTTGCACCAATCGCACGGTCTTCATCTACAAATTCCTGACCGATTTCTACATATACCGCACCGGCGCCCAGTCCATGCATGACTTCACCGGAATAGAATACTTCTCCCGCCTTCGCCTTGCCGCCGATGGGAATTTCCAGTGTGCCTGTTGCAATCTGCAGATCGGATTTTTTAAAGAAATCCTTATTCTGCACAGTCTGTGCAAAAGGTTCTTCCTTACTCCCTATGCCCAGACGGTCTGTACCGCGGAAGAAATCCAGATATTCGCTGCGGATCGTATTCTGCGCAGGTGCTTCAATATATTTCTTAACGGATTTTTCTTCAATATATTCAATGATATATGCGCCTTCTGTACGCAGCAGGGAAATATCTGCCAATGTAATAAATTCCTGTACATTCCCCATATTCTGCAGTTCCAGACTTACCTTGCCCAGCTCTCTGTTTACCAGTGCTCTGGGAGCAATGTCAGAAATCATAACCTTCATCGCAAAATCGGATTCCAGTTCTTTTTCTTCTCCAAGGATAGTTACTGTACCTTGTTTCAATCACACTTCATAAACATAGCTATGATGCAGAAGTTGTAGATGAAAAGTACCTTGTTTCAGAAGCAGACTTGTTTCCGCTGTCAGTGTATCCTGTACAAATACCCAGTATTCCTGAGAAATGGACTCGCCTTCCATCAGACGCAGATGGGAAAGGCTCATCTGTAATTCGTGCGTACCTTCTGCCGTCAGAAAAGAAGGTGTCTGCAGTTTACCTTCAAACCCAAACACAGCATCTGCAGAAGAAACCTTTGTTACCCGCAGCTGTACCTTCACATATCTGTCTTTACAAACCG
>CALASU010000240.1 GCA_937888765.1 uncultured Clostridia bacterium
TTTTGTTAATACAATGCCTGTATCAATGGCATGGGGGATATGTTCTGCCGCCGCTTTTGCCATATTCCACGCCGCTTTGCCGATGGAAATGACAATTACTTTTCCATGAAAAGAAAATTCCTTGCCGCAGATGGCTTTTTTCACAGCTTCATCAGGCAGGGAGGCTTCGATTGCAGTGGTAATGATTTTTTTTGCATCAGAATGTAAATTCATAAACAGATACCTCGTTAAAAAAAGATGTATTTTTCTAATAATTTACTATAATATACCATGAAAATAGTTGTATTACAATAAAAACAATCTATATACAATTTTTATATAAAAGAAAAGCGTCCTTGATAGGGAGGACGCTTTTAGGAAAAAGGGGAGGGTATGTATACTATGTTTGTCCTCTCTCAAGGACATCTTTATCATACAATATCACTATGAATGGAATATGTAGGGATTATGAACAATTTGTAAACATTCGCAGAAATCTGCCAATTTTATCAGAAATACGATATAATAAGGAAGAAATCGAAAAATGGGGGAATCAATATGTTTGGAAAACAGGAAGTCAGAGCCTTTCTGGATGAAAAAGGCATTCAATATGAATGGGTAGAACACAAGGCTGTGTTTACCATTGCGGAAATGGAAGAACTTGGACTGGAAAGCATGGATGAGATCGCAAAAAATCTGTTTCTGCGGGATCAGAAGGGCAAGCGTCACTTTCTGGTTGTGATTAAAGGAGAAAAACAGGCGAATCTGAAGGAACTAGGCGAATTGCTGGGCGTTGGCAAGCTGTCCTTTGCTTCTGAGGAGCGTCTGGAAAAATATATGGGATTGAAAAAGGGCTCGGTTTCTCCTCTGGGAATTCTGAATGATACCGATTGTGCCGTAGAGGTATTCTTTGACAGTGATTTTGTAAATATGGAAAAAATCGGCGTACATCCCAATGAAAATACGGCTTCCGTGTATCTTTCCGCAAAGGACCTGCTGGAAATCATCAGAGAACACGGCAATAAACTGGAAATTGTGAATTTTGCCAGCGTATAAAAGAAAAAACACGTTGAGAGAATCAGAGATTTGTGATATAATGCCATAGGATTATGCTCGGATATCTGCATGATCCGAAAACAGTTTTTGAAAGGAAGAACTGCGATGATGAAAAAAGCGAAACCGACGCAGTCCGAACTGGCGCGTCAGTTATCTTATATTTCTGAAATTCGTGCCGAAAACGATGCCTTTGAACAGGCAAACGGCAGAAAGAAAAAGTTTTATTCGCTTGCAATGGGCTGTCAGATGAATGCACATGACTCTGAAAAGCTGGAGGGTATGCTGACAGAAATGGGCTATGAACGTACACTGGAAGAAAAAGAAGCAGATTTTATTATTTACAATACCTGCTGTGTGCGTGAAAATGCGGAACTGAAAGTATATGGCAAACTGGGCTGGCTCAAGCACTATAAAGAAACAAAAAATCCCGATGCAATCATTGCACTGTGCGGCTGTATGATGCAGCAGGAAACTGTTTTGCAGACACTGCGCAAAAAATACCGTCACGTGGATATCGTATTTGGTACATTCAATCTGTATAAATTGCCCGAACTGATGAAAACACGCATGGAAACAGGCGAAGCGGTTTATGATATCTGGCAGGAATACCGTGAAGTGGTGGAAGACCTGCCTGCAATCAGACACTTCCCCTATAAGGCATCCGTAAACATTATGTTTGGCTGCAACAATTTCTGTTCTTACTGCATCGTACCTTATGTGCGCGGCAGAGAGCGCAGCCGTACCGCTGAGCATATTCTGGCAGAGGTACGCAAGCTGGCAGCAGACGGCGTAAAAGAAGTCATGCTGCTTGGTCAGAACGTAAATTCTTACGGAAAGAATCTGGAAAACCCCGTTTCCTTTGCACAGCTTCTGCGCATGGTAAATGAGGTAGAGGGCATTGAGCGTATCCGCTTTATGACTTCTCATCCCAAGGATCTTTCCGATGAATTGATACAGGCGATGGCAGAATGTGATAAAGTATGCAAATATCTGCATCTGCCCGTACAGAGCGGCAGTGATGAGATCCTGCGCCGTATGAACCGCCATTACACAAAGGAATCCTATATGGAGATCGTGAAAAAGGCAAGAGCGGCAATGCCCGGTATTACCCTGAGCACAGATATCATTGTAGGTTTCCCCGGCGAAACGGAAGAAGATTTCCAGCATACACTGGATGTCATCCGTGAAGCCCGCTACAGCACAGCATTCACATTCATTTATTCCAAGCGGACAGGCACACCTGCGGCGACAATGGAAGACCAGATCCCTGAAGATGTGGTAAAAGACCGCTTCGACAGAATGCTGAGCCTGCTCAATTCCATTGTGCACGAAGTACATGAGGAGCAGGTTGGCAAAACCGTAATGGTATTTGCCGAAGAACCCAGCAAACAGGACAGCACGATCTTAACGGGGCGTGCGGACAACAATATGCTGGTGCATTTCCCCGGCGAAACAGATCTGATCGGGAAAACAGTACCCGTTAGAATCACAGATAACAAAACATTTTATTTAATTGGTGAAAGGATTTAAGGTGATAAACATGGCAACAGTATTTGAAATGGCAAGAGCATTGGGCGAAGAACTGCAGAAAACTCCTCAGGTAGAAGCACTGCTGGCTGCAAAAACAGCATATGAAGCAGATCCCGAAATCGCAAAACTGGTACAGGAATACACAGAACTGCACCACAACTTTGAAGCAAAAATGCAGGCTGGCGGTATCACAGTAGAAGAACAGAGAGCATTCTCCGAAGATATGAAAGTAAAAGGCGAAGCAATCAGAAACAACAAACTGGCTTCCGACCTGTATGTTGCAGAACAGAACTTCAACAACTTCGTAAACGCTGTATTCAACATCATCACAGCAACACTGACAGGCGAAGAACCCGAAGCTGCCGGTGGCTGTGACCCTAGCTGCTGCTCTTCCTGCGGTGGTGGCTGCCACTAAGCGTTATAAATAGGCTTTACTGATTGTTTTTATTACCCGAACTCCTTTTCAGGGGTTCGGGTATGCTTGCTAAAAAAGGAGAAGGAGGAAGGACATCCATGGCGAAGATCACACCCATGATGCAGCAATACTTGGAGATCAAGGAAAAATATAAGCATTGTCTGCTTTTTTTTCGTTTAGGGGATTTTTATGAAATGTTTTTTGAGGATGCGGTGATTGCATCAAAGGAATTGGAAATTACCCTGACGGGAAAAGACTGGGGGCAGCCTGAGCGTGCACCGATGTGCGGCGTGCCGTTTCATTCTGCGGATGGGTATATTGCCCGTCTGGTGGAAAAAGGGTATAAGGTTGCAATCTGCGAACAGGTAGAAGACGTAAAACAGGCAAAAGGGCTTGTGAAGCGTGATGTTGTGCGTGTGATTACGCCGGGGACGGTTGTAGACAGTACCGTTCTGGATGAAACTAAAAATAACTATATCCTTTCCGTTTTTGGCAGTAACAGCGGCTATGGCATTGCTGTCTGTGACGTAACCACGGGTGAATTTCAGACAACAGAGTTTGAAAGCGTACAGGCGGCGGCAAAGATTCTGGATGAAACAGCGAGATTTTCCCCTGCGGAAGTCATCTGCAACGAAACCTTTCTGAACAGCGGACTGGCAAAGGAACTGGAAGAGCGTTTTCATCTGTATCTGAATGAAATTGACAGCCGTATGTATGAGTATACGACTGCAAAGGATGCCCTGCAGAAGCATTTTAAAGTGAATACACTGGATGGCTTCGGTTTGCAGAAAAAGCTCCATGCTGTTTCTGCATCGGGCGCATTGATCTGGTATCTGTATGAAACACAGAAAAATGATCTGAACCATATTTCTAAATTAAAGCATTATACCACAGGAGACTTTATGCTGCTGGATGTTTCCAGCCGCCGCAATCTGGAACTGACAGAAACCATGCGGGAAAAGAGCAAAAAAGGCTCTCTGCTGAGCGTACTGGACAAGACCCACACCGCAATGGGGGCAAGACTGCTGAGAAAATGGGTAGAACAGCCCCTGCTTTCCGCAGACGAAATCCAGAAGCGTCTGGATGGTGTAGAGGAATTGTATAACGATTTATTCCTGCGGGAAGAAATCAAGGATATTCTGCGTTCCATGTATGATTTCGAGCGTATCATGACCCGTGTGGTGTATCAGAATGCCAATGCCAGAGATTTGGAAATCATTGCAAAAACAGAGAACATAATAAGAAAAGAAAATCTGAGTTTAAAGGTACCCTTGATGAAGGAAGTTAAGACTCATATAGCTGTTGCAAGAGCATTTACAGATTTTTGGAAATAGACAAAACAGAGCAAACAAAGACAGGAATCCTAATGTCTCAGGACATATAATCAAATGTGAAAGGAGGGATACCGATGGAATGGGTAAAAACAATCAACAATGCTATAGCATATATGGAAAACCACTTGACAGATGATATTACACTTAGCGATATTGCAGAAAGTGTTTATATTTCTGCGTTTCATTTCCAGAGAGCGTTTTCTATGATGGCAGGGATATCTCCGACAGAATATTTGAGAAATCGTCGGCTTTCTCAAGCGGGTGCAGAACTGGCAAATGGAAACGAACGTGTCATTGATATAGCAATGAAATATGGATATGAGTCATCGGAAAGCTTTACAAAAGCGTTTTCACGGTTTCATGGTTTTTCACCTATGCAAGTCAGAAAAGGAAGTCCTCTTAAGTATATGAATCGGTATACGATTCGGATTACAATTGACGGAGGTAGTATTATGGAATACAAAATCGAAAAATGGGAAGCAATGGATTTATTGGTACATGTAAAGAATTTTCATGCAGAAACGAGTGAGAAAGAAATTCCTGCATTCTGGGATGAATATTATTCAAACGAAGAATATAGGAGGATACCGGGATACTTGGGAATTTGCGTACAGAGGAAGACAGAAAGTACAGTGTTTCAATATGGAATTGGGTGTAAAGCATCTGATGTCGATGGAGTTCCTGAAGGATTTGAGATTATACATATTCCGGAATATTCCTGGGCGGTATTCCGCTGTGTTGGACCATCATCTAAAGCGATTCAAGCCATGTGGGATAAAATATATAACGAGTGGCTTCCGATAACAGAATACGAACTGATACCGGAGTATTATATTGAAAATTACTTGCCGGGAAATCCGATGGCAAAAGATTATGTGAGTGAAATCTGTATTCCGATTAATAAAGTGCAGTGAGATGTGTCGTTGATGTTAAAAATGTACTGTATAAGTTAAAAAGGAATTATTGGCGCAAAATTAGGAGGAAAAATGGATAATTCAATTTTAGAGTGGCTGTTGGAGGAAGAAACACCGGAAGTGAGGCTTAGAACTCTGAAGGAGTATGAGAAGTTGCCGGATGATGCTGAAAAGGTCATTGAGTGCAAAAAATTACTGTTGCAAAGTAGAGTATACGAACGAGCACTGAAAAAACTTAGAACAGAAAAGCCTTGGGCTAAGTTTGATGCTATCATGGCATTTGCTGAATGGGGATTGACTCGTGACGATATTGGAAAAGACATAGATGATGAGGTGTTTGAATTAATTGAGAGTACGGGATTTAAGATGCTTTGTGGGGAACCATATTTGCTTAGAAACCTCGTCAAATTAGGATATTATCAAGAAGAGGTTGTAAAAAATGAAATTGATTATGTTTTAGGCAAGATTAAGGAAGATGGAGGCTTTGGATGTATCAGTACAAATAAAAAAATTAATGATCCGAAAAAAACTCATAAGAGTTGTGCGAGATTAACGGTAGAGTATCTTTTGCTTGTTGCTGAACTGCATTTGTTAGGATATAAGATGGAATGTGAGAGTGAATTGGTACACTATTTTACTAAAAGGAACATTTTTTATAGAACAGATGATATGAAGACACCAATGGTTGACGTTATGTTGGGCACTTTCTTCCCTTCCGACCCAATTAAGGTTGGAGCGCATAATATTCTTTATGCTTTAAGAGTTTTAGGGTGTGCAACGGATTCTGAGGCTATGCAGGCTGGATACAAAGTATTGAATCAATTTAGGTTAGATAACGGAAGATATATTTTGACAGCATCCAAAAGTGTGCCGGCATTTAAAGTTGGAAACGTTGGTGAAGAGAATAAATGGGTTACGCTTTATGCTTATATGGCACAATAAAAGGAGAATTGTTTGACGGTAATGCGTATTTCATTTGTGAAAGATAATATGTGCAAGTACGTAAACTTTTAGTCTTGCGGAGAGATGGAAAGCACGCAAGAATTTGAATTTGTAGGTATGTGTGTTATGGATGTAATTACTCATTATGATTTATTAGTGGATGAAAATAACGACCCTTTTCGTGACCCGCCTCCACTACAAGAATATATGAACGGATGGGATGGAGAACTATTGTTAGAATCATTAGAACTTTCCAATAATAAAAATGTTCTTGAAATTGGTATAGGAACAGGAAGAATTGCTGTAAAGGTTGCTCCATACTGTATGAAATTAACAGGAATAGATATTTCGCCCAAGACCATAGAACGAGCAAGAGAAAACCTAAAAGATTATTCTAACATTTGCTTTGTTTGTGGTGATTTTAACGAATACGGTTTTGTTGAGACCTTTGATGTAATTTACTCATCGCTTACAATGATGCATTTTAAGGATAAAAAACAAGTCATATTAAAAGTTGCCGCATTGTTAAATGATGGTGGTATTTTTTGTTTATCTATTGACAAAAATCAAAGCGAGTACATTGATATGGGAACTCGCAAAGTTAAAATATACCCTGATACACCTGACAACATTATTTCTCTTATAGATGCATCGTCTATGAATGTTGCAAATGTTTTTGAAACAGACAATGCATATATCATTGTTAGCAACAAATAATCAAACAAATTCCAATTTGTCTAACTGAATAAGAAATATACAAACAGCCATGCGGTTATGTGTGGCTGTTTTTCAGCTTTTCATGATATAATAATCCAATACGGGATGAAATTGAATGAATACATATACGACAAAGGAAGAGTATTTATGGAAAAATCAAAACTTTTGGTAAACACACTTGTAAAATTTTTTGCAGGAATCATTTTAGTTGGTGCTTTGTTATTTTTGCCTGCAGGAACTATTAATTATTTTAATGGTTGGCTTTTTATACTCTTGCTTTTTGTTCCAATGATGATTTTGGGAATTGTTCTATTTTTTAAAGCTCCTGATTTGTTGGAAAAGCGACTTTCTTCAAAAGAAAAGGAAAAAACTCAGCAGGGCGTAGTAAAGTTTTCTGCTTTGATTTTTCTTTTGGGATTTGTGATTGCCGCCTTAGATTTTAAATTCGGTTGGTCCAAAGTTCCTCATTGGGTAGTAATCGTTGCAAGTGTGATTTTGCTAATTTCTTACGGACTTTACGCAGAAGTGATGAGAGAAAATGCATATCTTTCTCGTACAGTGGAAGTTCAAGAAAATCAAAAAGTTGTAGACACAGGAATGTACAAAATTGTTCGCCATCCAATGTATGCAGTTACAATTTGGTTGTTTTTATCAATTCCTTTAGTTTTGGGCTCTTGGTGGGCGTTGCTTTGTTTTATTCCGTATCCAATTTTAATTGCAGTAAGAATCAAAAACGAAGAAAAAATCCTTGAAGAAGGACTTCCTGGCTACACAGAATATAAACAAAAAGTTCGCTGGAAGATTTTGCCTTTTGTGTGGTAGAAGTTAGGAGATACAAAAATGATTATTTTGATAACAGGGGCATCCCACACAGGAAAAACTTTATTTGCTCAAAAATTGCTGGAAAAATACAAATATCCTTATCTTTCTATTGACCATTTGAAAATGGGATTAATTCGCAGCAAAAACACAAATCTAACTCCCTGCGATGACGAAAAACTTACAGATTATCTGTGGCCAATAGTTCGAGAAATGATAAAAACCGCAATCGAAAATAATCAAAATTTGATTGTTGAAGGTTGCTACATTCCTTTTAGTTGGCAAAAAGATTTTGAAAGTGAATATCTGAACAAAATAAAATACTATTGCTTGGTTTTTAGTGAAAACTATATAAAAAATCATTTTGACGACATAAAAAAACACGCCAACGCCATAGAAAATCGTCTTTATGACGACTGCACAATGGAAGAAGTTCTAAAAGATAATGCAACATATTTGGAACAAGCAAAAAAACACAATTTGAATTGCATATTAATAGAAGAAAAATATGAAATTGATGTAGATGTGATACTTTAGAACAAATGATTTTGAAAAAAATAGAAATTACGTTAGTAATTTCGAATCCGTGTGACAAAAAATTTGCAGTTAAGTAAAAAAAAATCGAAAATCTCTAAAAATCACTTTACTATACAAAAGAATACTTGTATAATATAGCTATTGGAAATGCCTTATTTCAGGCGGTGGCTCCCGATGCTAAATCTAGTTAAAACTAGAAATAAAAACTTAGGGAGGCTCTAAGATGACAAAGTACGAAAAGATTTCGTTAGCTATTAGTATAGCACTTTTAATTCTTAGCTTGCTTTCTTACTTTAAAATGTAAATAAGCAAAAAAAACCGCCAACGTCCTCTAAACACTTGGCGGTTTTTAACCAAAACGTGGAGATGACCAAATTGAAATTAGGCATTTCCTTTCCTTGAATATATCACACTTGTATAGTGATGTCAAATAAATTTGTAGGAGAGTTCTATGGATTCAATCATTATAAAAGAAGAAAGACTTAATGGTACTGAATACATTGATTTTTTGAAACGAACAGATTTAGGTTCGCAGTATCCAAAAGAAAGATTTTATGAGCGAATTGTAAAACTTGTAAAAAATGTTTCTATTAGTTTGGTGGCACGAAACGAAAAAGGGTTGATTGTGGGTGTACTTTTTGGTTTAACAGATTTTTGTTATTGGCTTTATATTACCGATCTGGGCGTTGACAGAAACTACGAAAGACAAGGTATTGGCTCAAAATTGATGAAAAAAGCCCACGAAATTGCAGGAGGCGAAAAAGATATTGCAGTTTATTTGATTGCTAACGATAACGCAATTCCTTTTTATGAAAAACTTGGAATGAAAAAAGCTGATGAAGTTATGAAATTTAATCACATTGAATGGACAGAATTTACAGTGGAGTAAAAAATTTTGGAAAATCTATAAAAATTACTTTACTATACAAAAGAATACTTGTATAATATAGCTGTTGGAAATGCCTAATTTCAGGCGGTGGTCTTCGTCGCAAGTCTAA
>CALASU010000241.1 GCA_937888765.1 uncultured Clostridia bacterium
AAGGTCTTTTGTAAAATATGCATATTTATTACCCATTCTCAAGCCTCCTTTCAATACCCCCCCCAATACGCGATTGACGAACTGCATTCATGGACTTATAATACATCGTATATTTTATTATTATAGGAGGTTCCAATGATCCTATATTTTTCTGCTACCGGTAATACAGAATTTATTGCAAAAGAACTTGCAAAAACGGGCGCACCCGTTGCCATACTTGACATAAACTACGAAAAAGTAGAGGAAGTCGCAAAAAAGATACGTGACGAAGGCGGTATTGCCAAGGCGTACTGTGCAAACGTACTTGACAGAGATTCTCTTGAAAAAATAAGAGAAGAAAAATTTGAAGTAAGAAAGGAAAGAGATTATGGAAGCATTATTGAAAATTCTGGCAGAACTGAGACCTGACGTAGATTTTGAAGAAAACAAAGAACTGGTAGACAGCGGCGAACTGGATTCCTTCGATATCGTTTCTCTGGTTGGCGAACTGTGCGATGAATACGACATCGAAATCGGCGCTGATGACATCGTTCCTGAAAACTTCAATTCCGTAGAAGCGATCTGGGCTCTGGTTCAGAACCTGATGGAAGACTAATATATTGTAAGACTAAGGAGTAGCGGTAATGGCATTTACATCATTTCGATTTATCGTTTTTCTTGTACTGGCTGCCGCAGCATATTTCCTGACACCGAAGCGTTGCCGATGGGTAACGCTTTTTGTGGCTAATTATGTTTTTTATTTCATCTCCGGCGGGAAGTATTTTGTCTATCTTCTGCTGACGACGATATCAACATATTTTGCCACAGTGAAACTCGGTGATATGGCGGCAAAAAACAAGATACAATTCAATGAAGCAAAGGCGAACCTTGACAAAGAGGGAAAAAAGGCTTGGAAAGCCGCTTTTGCAAAAAAGAAAAAAAGGATTCTGATTCCGACACTGCTGTTTAACTTTGCGATTCTTGCAGTGTTAAAATATTCGGGCTTTGTGACAAGCAATCTGAATGTGCTGTTTGCAAAGCTAGGGCTGACGGCAGAACTGCCTGTATTTACATTCCTGCTGCCCTTGGGGATTTCGTTTTATACGTTCCAGTCGATGGGGTATCTGATCGACGTATATCGTGAAAAGCAGGAGCCGGAACGTAATTTTGCGAAGCTGGCACTGTTTATTTCGTTCTTCCCGCAGATCGTGCAGGGACCGATTGGGCGATTTAACACCTTGGCAGAGCAGTTATTCAGAGCGAATGAATTTTCCTATCAGCGGATTAAATTCGGCGTACAGCTGATGCTGTGGGGGGCATTCAAAAAAATGGTCATTGCCGACAGAGCGGCGATACTGGTAGATACGGCTTTTGGTGCACCTGAAACCTATGGCGGTACTTATGTAGCGGTAGCGGCACTGGTGTATGCGATTCAGATTTACGGCGACTTCTCGGGCGGTATTGATATTGCAACAGGTGCGGCGCAGATTTTCGGCATCACGCTTGATAAAAACTTTGAAAGACCTTATCTGGCAACCAGTATCCCCGATTACTGGCGCAGATGGCATATGACACTGGGGGCATGGTTCAGAGATTATGTGTTTTATCCTCTGTCCCTGTCCAAATTCTTTATGAAGCTGGGGAAGAAATGCCGAAAGATACTGGGTAACTATGTCGGCAAGCTGATTCCCGTGCTGATTCCGCAGTTTATCATATTCTTCTTAATCGGTATCTGGCATGGTGCAGAATGGAAATATATCGCATTCGGTGTATATAACGGTACGCTGATCGTACTGGGGATTCTGTTTGAACAGCCCCTGCAGAAGCTGATCAAAAGACTGGAAATCCGTACAGATTGTTTCAGCTGGCGTGTATTTCAGGTACTGCGCACACTGCTTCTGGTGGCAATCGGGAAAATCATTACCCGTGCGGATACTGTCGGCGAAGCGGGCTATATGATTCGCTCCATGGCAGAAAACTGGAATACGGATGTACTGTTTAACGGCAGTCTGCTGACAATGGGGCTGGATGCGAAAGACCTCTGGCTGCTGCTGTTGTCCTGCTGTGTGCTGCTTTGTGTCAGTCTGTTACAGGAAAGCGGAGTACAGGTCAGAGAAGCACTGGCGAAGCAAAATCTGTATTTCCGTTGGGCAATTTATCTGGGTGCTGTGTTCTCCCTGATTCTGTTTGGCGTGTATGGTTTGAATTATGACGCTGCCGACTTTATTTATAGGGGGTTCTAAGCGATGAATAAAAAAGAATGTTTGAAAATTTTGATCAGAGGTACAGCATTTCTCTGTATCTTTGTGATGTTATTTGGGTATGCAACAAATCTGCTGATGCGGCATGATGATGAATCCAATGAGATTCACGCTTTTTACAGTGAACCGAAGGATACGATTGATGTGCTGTTTGTCGGCAGCAGTCCGTTACTGCGTGGGGTCTCTCCTATGGTAATGTGGCAGGAGCATGGCTTTACAGGCTATGTGCGGGCGTCGGCATTGCAGGCGCCTGCGGTCAGCTATGGTCTGCTTGCAGAATCTCTGGAATATCAGAATCCGAAAGCGGTCGTTCTGCTGTGTGATAATATTTTTTCCCATTATGATTATACGGAGAGAGAGGGCGATTTGCGCCGCGGGCTGGATGGCATGAAACTGTCCAAATATAAATGGGATATCATTCGGGAAGTAACGGCGGCAGATGAAAGACAGACACTGCTGTCTTATGTGTTCCCCTTACTGCGTTACCATGACCGCTGGAAAGACATCAATCTGGCGGAGAATAAACCAGAGCCGCTTCTGGAACATTCCTTTAAAAAAGGAAATGTATATCTCAGAGAAATTGCACCGCAGACTTATCCGGAGGGATTCATGCAGCCAACAGGGGCGGAAGATCCTGAATTCAATATCTATGCAAAGCCTTATGTGGAACGCTCTATTGCTTTGTGCAGAGAAAAAGGGATTCCTGTATTGCTGCTGCATCTGCCTAAAATGTCTTGGAGTTATGAGCACAGTAGGGCACTGGAAGCCTTTGCACTGGAAAACGGTGCCTATTATCTGGATCTGGACAGAGCGGAATATAAAGAGGTATTACAGTTAGATCCACAGGTGGATTATTACGATCAGGGACATATGAATCTGACAGGATTGGTAAAGGTTTCTGATTATCTTGGCGATTGGCTGGATATCAGTTTTGACCTGCCCGACCATAGAAATGATCCCGCTATCAGTGAAAGCTGGAATCGGGATATGACAGAATATATGGAACGGACGGGGATTTCACAATAAAAAAGATGAAATTTGACACATTTTGCGGATTGTGCTATGATAACTGCAATGTACTTATAAAAAAACAATCTATGTATTTTTAGGATTGGGGGATGCGTTATGGCAACATGTGAAAAACTCGCAAAATGTCCGTTTTATCAGGGACAGATGAAAATGGATTCCGGTATCGGCAGTATGTACAAAAAGAAATATTGTGAAGGCGATAAAATGAGTTGTGCAAGATATCTTGTTGCAACAAAATTAGGCCCTCAGTTTGTAACCAATAGTCTGTATCCGAATATGATGGATGCGGCGAAAAGATTGTTTGCGGAAAACGGCAAAACTCTGTAAAAGCATATAAAAAGTAATGAAAGGACATTCCTGTTTGGGAATGTCCTTTTTAAGTTTCTGCAAGAGGGAGTACTGTTTTTTTCTGCCGCTGTGCCTGCTGGGCAAACTGTGCCGCACCTCCATAGGAATGTGTAATATAGGTTATTACAAAATCAGATTGTTTCAGCATCCATTTATTTCTGTAACTAATGGCGAAGCGTCTGGGAACGGTTTCGATGCCGTCGGGGAGCATGGTGTGAGAGGGATCGGCTGTTTGCAGGGGGGCTTGCTTTTGCGGAAGATAGGCGAGAACAACGGTATAGCGAATCTGCGGATAGATACAGGAAAGCTCCTGCAAAACAGAATATACGAGGGTATCAAAAGTTCCGTGATTACCGACATAAAAAGTATGAACAGATTGTGTTTCGATTAAATTTATTAAGGTTTCTCGAAGAAGCGGTTTGATCGTGTGCGGACAATCTCGATGCCCGAAGAAAGTACAGGTTGACATTGTATTACCTCCAATCAAATAATATTACCCGAATCTGGGTAATATTATTTTAAAGGATTTATATTTGTAAAGTCAACCCGAATTCGGGTAATCTGTAAAAGTTTCATTGTTATCATCAAAATAACCCATACATGGGTAATGATAAGAATGAGGAAAAATTTATGAAATATTCAGAACTTTATGTACAAAGAATTCGTACACTATGCAAAGAAAGAGGTATTGCAATCAATAAACTGGCAACTATGAGCGGTGTAAAACAATCCACATTGGATAATATTGTTCGTGGTTTGACAAAAAATCCGGGAGTAAAAACAATGCATAAAATTGCAAATGCTTTTAATATGACATTAGCTGAATTTTTGGATTTTGAAGAACTGAATCAATATTGTTTTGAAGATGATACTGAGGAATAATAAAAAACGACTATCATGCAGATAGTCGTTTTTAGCTTGTTTCAATACTTTACAAAAAAAAATCCATTTGCTATAATATAGTTAGGAAGAAGTCGCCACGAAGTGGTTGACCTGTGGGTCTGGATTAAGTTGCCCTAATACTCGCCAAAGTCAATGCGGGCAACGTGTTGTGCTATCTTTTATGTATGTAAGACAGCAGGGCGATCAGAAATAAACCAAATGTCAGCATTAACATTAAAGATTCATAAACTGTCATATGCTCCACCTCCCTCCTAACCAGAGAGGTCAGCCACCCGTCACGACTTCTATGGATATAGAATAGCATATATTGTAAATTTCAGTCAATATAAAAGAGCGTTCCCGTTGGGAACGCCTTTTTTATTTGCCTTCGGCGAGCAAATCGAAGTTCTTCGGCAGAAACGAAGTTTCTGCATATAAAGGTACAGGGAAATTATTTCCCTGCCGGGAGTTTGAGGGCAGAGCCATCAAAAAGCCTTTTTGTATGCTTTTACAAAAAAACGCCATACTAAAGAAAAAAGAAAGGGGGCAGAGAATGGATATTTATATCAAGCCTGCACAAAAAGTACAGATCATAAAAAAACGTGAGGTACTTCTGCGGGATGTGGCAGAGGTATACATGGGCGGGCAAATGGCAGGAGAGGTTGAGAGACTGGTGGTATTTCAGATTCCGCAGGAAAAGAAGAGAACCTATCTGCTGTCAGTGATAGATCTGATTCGTGTGATTCAGCAGGAATATCCCAAAGCTACTGTATCCAATGTGGGGGAAACAGATATCCTGCTGGAATATCTGCCAGAGGCAGAAAAAAGGAATCTTCTTTGGACGGGGCTGAAGGTTGGCTTTGTGTCATTGGTGCTGTTTGCAGGGGCGGTTACGACAATTATGTCCTTTCATTCGGATGCACAGCTGCCGCTGATTTTTGAAAATATCTATTATATCTTTTTTGGAGAGAACAAGGAAATGCCGAAGCTGATTTCTGTTCCCTATAGCATCGGGATCGGGCTGGGGATTCTGATTTTCTTCAATCATTTTTCAAAATTTTATCTGACGGAAGACCCGACACCAATCGAAATCGAAATGACGACCTATGAAAAAGAAACAAATGCCTGTGTGATTGACTACTTAGGCAGACGAAAAGGCGGCGAAAATAAATGATTTCTTTTTGTCTGATCTTTTTTGGTTTTGCTTCTGGCATTGCGGTAGCGGCAGGGGTGTTTGCATTTATTGCGGCCATTGGTCTGATTCCCCGCATGGCGAAGCGGACGCAGACACAGCGATGGATTCCGTTTTATGAGGATGTGATCGTGCTTGGCGGGATATTCGGTACAACGGCGTTATTTGTGGAGTATCGCTTGCCGCCGTGGGAATGGCTGATTGCAGTGTTTGGGCTTCTGACGGGTATTTTTATAGGGGTACTGGCAATGGCTCTGACAGAGGTGCTGAATGTGATGCCTGTTATGATGCGGCGGACAAGGCTTACACAGGGTTTGCAATGGCTGATTGTTTCCTTTGCATTGGGAAAGGTTGGCGGGTCTTTGCTGTATTTTCTGATAGAAGGGTTTTATGTACTGTAAAAGAAAGTTTGAGGAGGGATTTTTTTGGAAACGAGTGAAAAAGCAAAGCAGGAATATGACAGGATGGTCAAAAAAGCTTCGCCGAACAGTCCGATTCTGACAAACTGCCTGAAAGCCTTTGTTTCCGGCGGTATCATCTGTACTATCGGACAGATTTTATTGAACTGGTATCTGAAGAAAGAATTTTCCGAGCAGGATGCGGCGTTGTTGGTTTCTATTTCGCTGATTGGGCTTTCGGCAGTGCTGACGGCATTGGGACTGTATGAAAAGCTGGGAAAATACTGCGGTGCGGGGACGATTGTGCCGATCACGGGGTTTGCGAATTCTGTTGTTTCGCCTGCGATTGAGTTTAAAAAAGAGGGCATGGTGTTCGGTATGGCGGCAAAGATGTTTCTTGTAGCAGGGCCTGTCATTGTCTATGGTACGCTGACCTCTATGCTCGTTGGCTTTTTTTATTACCTGTTTCGTTAAAAATATGATTTTTTGCAAAAGAGAATGCTTTTGCGTATAAGGGTGCAGGGATGTAAGCACCGCCAAGATTAAGGCGGCGGCGAAGCCGTCTTCCCGAAGGGAAGATGCTTGACAATCCCCCTCGTGGGGGTATTGGGGGCAAAGCCCCCAGGGTCTTTTAAATTTTGATTTATCTGATATCGCACGTCATCAGGATATCTTTTTTACAATTATCCCTTTGCATTTACCATGTCTTCCAGATCTTCTACTGTTACTGTAAATGTAACATCTATTTTCACAATCTGACTATCGAGCTCTGTCACTTTATGTACTCCCGTACTGACACCTTCACACAGTTTAATATCAATCACTTTGCCGAAGGTAAACCCCTTCGCAGCTTCTGCTTCGATGGTCAATGTATATTCCGCAGAAGTGTTTTTGCCATAATCATTTTCATTCCATACACAATATCCATTCCGGATATATTCCAATGAGCCGGGTTTTTTCAGCGCCTCATCGTTTATGGTATTTGTCGCTTTATCCAGCGTATATACAAAAAGACCGTCATAATCAATTGTAAATTCAACACCTGTTGTGCCAAATTCATCTGTTGTTGTAGTTGTTGTGAATACGGGTGCCTTTTCCATTTCAATATAGATCGTGTCAATCACTTCCGGCTGTACCACAGTTACTTTGCCCGTTGCTTCTACAGAAGTATGCTTATACCCGTTTTCAAAATCCAGCAATTCAGGAGAAATTGTCACGGTATAGGTATAATCACCCGGTTCTGTGTCTTCATACGCACGTGCACCAACTACCACTGTAAATTCAACATCTGTTGTTTCCCAGTTTGTTGTATCGTATTTCTCTGCAAATCTGGGATAAGCACCAACCTCGATACCATCAGGATATTCTACAGTCAGTTCCTCTCTGAGCTTCGATTTCAGTTCCTCGAATTCTTCCCATGTTACATTTTCAATCGTTTTATATGCTGCACCTTTCAGTGTGACAGGTACAGGTTCACTCCAACCCTCGCCAATGACTGCTGTAATGGTATCTTCAACAGAAGCAGTTACTCTATCCTTCTTAGAAGAAGTGGAAGAACCACCGCCACCGCCGCCTGTTGTTGTTTCTGTAACTGTTGCGGGTGCTTTCACGCCA
>CALASU010000242.1 GCA_937888765.1 uncultured Clostridia bacterium
GATCATCACTATGGATATTTTTTTATTATTGCAACTTCATTTTACAATGTGCCTCTTTTTTTATGAATGATTTTTGTTATATCGCTGTTCTAATTTTTCAAGCAAATCCTTTCTGGCTTTGGACAAAATGCTTTCCTCTAACTCAATGTAAATGCAGTCCCGACAAGTTCCCTGTATATCCAAAGAAATACTGTCTAAAATACAGGTATTATCTTCCCAGTAAATACAAAAAATATTTTCACACATTCTTGTAGTCATAAAATCACCCTGCTTTATTATAGAGTCTATTCCACTAAAAGTAAATAGAGTTATAAACACTATGGCATTCTAAACTAGGTGATATAGGATGAAAAAGTGTAATGAAATAATCCGTGATTTACGGGAAGACCATGACTTGAATCAAACCCAGATTGCAAATATTCTGCATATCGCACAGAGGACATATTCCGATTATGAATCGGGCAAGACAAGGATTCCTCTGGACAGCGTGATTATTCTGGCAGAGTATTATGATGTAGATATGAATTATATCTGCGGTGTCAGTAAAATAAAAAATAAATTTCCAAAAGAGTAAAAACAGAACCCCCACTGAAATTCAGCGGGGGTTTGTGATTGGGGGAGTATTTCAGAGTTAATATGCTTTGTTATGATTTGCCAGAGATTGCAGAATCTGAACTTCTTCCAGCAGATTGGTTACGCCGTCACGGCTCTTATCCGCCAGTTCGGAGTTTTCATGGATAACTGCATTCACCTGTACACCTGCGGAGCGGATTTCCTGTACAGTGCGCTGCTGGCGTACAGAGGCTTCCAGAATGTGTTTTGTCAGCTGGTCAGCCAATGCGGATTTTTCCATAGCCTTCTGAATGACTTCTGTTGCCTGTGCAGAAAGGTGTTCGCCGGACTGCATGATTTCCACGGTGTGACCGATCATTTCGGCGGTCTGTTTTGCAGATTCGGCACTCTTGCCTGCCAGATTTCGTACTTCATCGGCAACAACGGCAAAGCCTTTGCCTGCTGCACCCGCTCTTGCGGCTTCTACAGCGGCGTTCAGTGCCAGAATATTTGTCTGGAATGCAATATCGTCGATCGCTTTCAGGACTTTCTGGATATCGCCGGACATGGTATTGATCTCATCCATGACTTTGGTCAGGTTGGACAGGGTATTTACACCTGTTATCAGTGCCTGTTCCGCCTGTGCAGAAGCATCGCCTGCCAGTGTGATCTGTTCGTTGTCGGTTATCATCTGTGCCTCCAGTTCGTCAATGGCAGCTGTCAGCTGTGTTACGGCACTTGCCTGATTGCTGCTGCCGTATGCAAGGCGCTGTGCAGTTTCTATCTGTTCGCCGGAGAGTGCCTGCAGAGTATGGGAAATATCGACCATTTGCTGTCCTGCTTTCTGCTGTTCGTCAAGCAGTGCTTCTGTCTGTGTGATTTTTTCGCGGATGTTGCTGACCATGGTATTGATACCATCCGAAAGCTGTGCAAATTCAGGACAGGTACGAATATCAATTTTATGATCCAGTTCGCCATGGGCGATTTTATCCAGTTCGCTGTCAATATCCTGAATCGGCAGTACAATCTGTTTTTTCAGCAGTTTGTTCAGTACGCCTACGGTTACGAGTACCACCAGAATATCACTCAGCAGGAGCAGTAATACCTGTGTATTGCGGTTGGCAACGCAGGAATGATGATCCAGATAGGAAGCGATGATATAATCGCCGATCTGTTTTGTAGTTACCAGTATTTTTTCGCCGCCGATTTTTGCAGAAACGATCTTATTTTCCAGTGCGCCTGCTTTCAGACCGATTTCTTCTGCACTCTTACCGATGAGTGCGGAATTGGGATGCCATGCAACGGTGTGGTCGGCATTCAGTGCAAAAACGCCCTCATCATCATCAATATAATCCTGCAGGACAATGCCGATTTCATTATTTTTCAGTGCTTCTTCCAGACGGGAAGGCTGCATGCCAATCTGTACCAGACCGGGAGCATCCTGTCTGCCTACCCCGATGTATTGGAACAGAATACCCTTTGTACCGTTAGGCTGGGGTTCCTGTGCCAGTTCCATACCGGGGTTTGTGATAATATCCATAAATGGTCTTGTCTGATCCGATGTGGACATATCAAATCCGATGTATTCTGCCACAGTGCCCTGTTGGATAATGCCGTTTTCGTCGATCACGTGCAGTTCATCTACATCCAGCAGTTCTTTGATTCTGTTCAGGTCATTTGCGGAATGGATGATTGTGGGATTCAGATGTATCATATAAGCGAAAGCACGGGCGCGGGTCAGGAAATCTTCGCTTGTACTCTGCTTCAGATTTTCAATTTCCGTGTCATTTTCCCGCAATCTTTGCTCTATACTGGTGAGCAGATAGTTCAGTCTTTCCTTGGAATCCTTCTGCACATTCAGTGTCTGGAATGCAAATACAACTACGATGGTTGCGATCATGGATAGTGTGATGATAAAACTCGCAGCTTTGATAAATTTCTTTTGCATAAAAATCCCCCTTTTATACAGGTATCTTTTAGATATACAAAAATTTTCCTCTTATGGACAGTCTAATCTTTTTTTATGCAAAGGTCAACCGCTATCGGGAAATCTTACAGATATCTTTAAAGAGTTGTATTTAGATTGTAAAAAGGGGATGTCTGCATAAAAAAGGACTATGAAAAATACATAATCATGTATTTTCACAGTCCTTTTTATTATCCAAAAGTTTTTGCCAATGCCTTCACGGCTTTTTCTTCCAGAATGGTCTGACCGTGTTCCAGAAGGTAATATTTTGCCAGTGGTGTAGAAACGTGCTTATGACCGTATTCCTGTAAGATCAGTTCCAGATCCTCTGCGGATTCCTCTGTGTGGTAGGCATCCTGCTGCAGGATGAGGAAATATTTGCCGTCATTTTTATAGATCGCACTTTCGCCCTTGAAATTGTCTTCCAGACGAACGCTTACCTGGATTACATCATCCAGCTGGGGGAAAGAATAGATGAGCAGATCGGAATGCTTATCTTCTGTCTGTTCCATGGTATCCAGTGGTTTCTTCTTCCAGCGGTGCAGTTCGTGTGCCTGAGAGAACAGCTCTGCACTTTTCTGCGGTGTTTTATCTTTATTTGTTACCTTTGTGATAATCAGCATCAGACCATCCATGCCGGAGGGAACGGCTTCTACCATAAGCGGTGTGTTTTCGGTAATGAAATCATATTCATCCAGTACCTGTTCCATCAGATCCCGAAACAGGGACTGTGTTTTTTCGGACGGGGTAATCAGATCTTCCAGTGTGATTTCTCTTTCTTTCAGATCCTCTTTGGTTAAGGTCAGTTTCAACTGATTTTCGCTGATTCTTTCTACTTTCATGCTATCACTCCTATGCTTGTGCAGGAAAACAGTCGTTCTTGTTTTGACTGTACAATCTTTTGGAAATATAGTATAGTATAGTAAATTGGCGGGAAGATGTAAAGAGGTGAATTCCGCCAATCTTCTTGTTTTATAAAAATTTCATTTCTTATAAAACAAAAAAACTCCGGGGGATCGCACTGCGGCGGCAAGGTAGTTAGTCGCAAGCGACACCGCCGCAGGCGGAGCATTTCGCCAGGCGAAATGCTTTTTTAAAAATTTTATGAGTAAGGAGGAAAAAAAGTGAAAAAATTACGCATGGTTCTTGCGGTTCTGACGCTGGTTGTATGGGCGGGTGCATACTATTACTATCTGCCTGCACTGAATATACATTCTGAAGAATCGTGGATTTTTTTTGCGGGGGCATTGCTGGTTGGGCTGGTACTGAATTTCCTTTCTGTCTTCAAAGCGGTTTTTCTGGATAAGGATACAGGAACCCCTTTGCAGAAGCTGAAACGTCTGCTGATCGTGCCTGTGGCACTGCTGGTGGTTTACGGTGTTGGCACACTGCTGTCTTCTCCCATTCTGCGTGCATCTGCTTATCATCAGCTGCTGGATGTGCAGACAGGCGATTTTGCGACAGACATCCATGAAGTTAACTATAACCAGATTCCCATTCTGGATAAGGATTCTGCGGCAAAGCTGGCAGAGCGTGAAATGGGGAGTATGGTGGATATGGTTTCCCAGTATGAGGTCAGCCCGTATTTCAGCCAGATCAACTATCAGGGCAAGCCTGTCCGTGTGACACCCCTGCAGTACGGCGATCTGATCAAATGGTTCACAAACCGCGGTACAGGTATCCCTGCTTATATGCAGATTGATATGACAACGCAGGACGTGGAGCTGATCAAACTGGAAGACGGTATTAAGATTTCTCCTTTTGAGCATTTCGGCAGAAATCTCCAGAGATACATCCGCTTCCGTTATCCTACAGCGATGATTCGCAGCTATAACTTTGAAATCAACGAAGACGGCACGCCTTTCTGGGTGTGCGGTGTAGCGGATAAGACCATTGGGCTGTTTGGCGGTACAGATATCAAAGGTGCAATCGTAGTCAATGCCGTAACAGGCGAGCATGTATATTACCCTGTGGAAGAAGTGCCGAAATGGGTGGATAAAGTCTATGATTCCGCTCTGCTGATCGAACAGTACGATTATCATGGTATGCTGAAAAACGGCTTTATCAACAGCATGTTCGGACAGAGAGGATGTCTGGTTTCTACAGAAGGCTATAACTATATTGCTCTGGATGATGACGTTTGGGTATATACAGGCGTTACTTCCATCGGCGGCGATGAATCCAATGTAGGGTTCGTATTGATGAACTCTCGTACAAAGGAAACAAAATATTATCAGATTTCCGGTGCAAAGGAAATTTCTGCGATGTCCTCCGCAGAGGGGCAGGTACAGCATCTGAATTATCAGGCAACCTTCCCGATTCTGCTGAATATTGCAAATGAACCCACATACTTCCTTTCTCTGAAGGACAATGCAGGTCTGGTAAAGAAATATGCAATGGTAAATATCCAGAAATATCAGATTGTAGCCATTGGCGATACCGTAGCGGAATGTGAAAAGGTATATCGCAATCTGATGGCAGGCAGCGGTATCAGCAACGTGGATACTTCCAAGGCGGAAACACTGGAAGGTACGATCACGATGCTGAAGGATATCGTATATGAAGGCAATACCTATTATTATTTCATGGTAGAAGGAAATGATAACCTCTTTGAAGTGAAACCCAAAGAGCATGTGGCAATGCTGAAAAAACAGGTTGGCAGCTGGGTTAAGCTCGAATATGTTTCCGGCTACAACGGTGTAAATACAGTTCTTGATGCAGAATAATATATAATAGGATACTATTTTAAAAGAGCGGAGTGGAAAACTCTGCTCTTTTTGTTGTATTTTAAAGGTTTTTCGCAAGAATTACGGGCGATTCTTACAAATTTATGAAAAAACGGGCATTTTGTTGACACTTTAGAAAGATGAATGTAAAATGTATACGGTAAAATAGGCGGGAAACGGGCGTTTCCGACCATGAATATATGAGAAGAAGAAATCCTTTATATATCAATGTAACAGAAAATGAAAACGGAGGTTAAAGCATGAGCAAAGAGAGAATCCGCAGAAATGGCTACGACAGTCTGAGTGATGCAGACAAGGGCTATTATGATGATATGTATAAAGATCTGCCTAAGGAAGTTGTGAATATCCTGATGCAGACACACCCTCTGATGGGCAGAAATGATGATCCCGAGGCGACTGCATACCGCACACGCCGCCCCCAGAGAGATGATCTGGATGAGATCAGAGAAGCAAGAATGCAGAGAGTCAGCGACGAAATTGACGAAATGAGCAATGCGCCTCAGCAGGACGGCGATCCTACAAAATATGTATCCCGCCGTTCCCGTTATACAGAAGAGCCTGTCGAAGAAGAAGTGTATACTTCCGCACCCAAAGGGAATACAATGAATGAGGACGACTATGACGACGGTATTCAGTATGTGAGCATGATGCCCGCACGCAGAAAATCCAAAATCGTGGAAGAAGTAACGATTCAGACAACACCCGGCGGCAAACGCTCCAGAAGAAAAGAGTCCTATGATGATATGAGTCAGACAGCGTATAATCGTCGTTCCTATGAAGAAATGGACTTTGAAACAAGACTGAAGCAGGAACATCTGGACAATCTCTATGATGAAGATGGCTATGATGAAGAAGATGAATACCGTGGCACAACAAGCAAACTGCCTTATATTCTGGGGATCATCGGTCTGCTGCTGATTATCTTTCTGATTTTCCGTACCGTAAGTCTTGGCAGTCAGCTGCAGGATGCGAAGAACCAGATCACACAGAACGAATCCTATAAGGAAAAATACGAAGAAATTCAGCTGGAAAAAATGCAGCTGGAAGAACAGCTGGAAGGCAAAACAACAGGCGATGCTGCAAAAGAAGAGAAGGAACCTGCAAAAGAAAATAAAACAGAATCTGAAAAGAAAGAAACAGCAGGCAGCGGCACAACTGAGGAATATACCATTGTATCCGGCGATACGCTGTGGAAGATTGCGGAAAAAACACTGGGTAACGGTGCAGAATATCAGAAGATTCTGGATGCAAACGGCATGAAGGAAAGCGATAATCTGAAAATCGGTGCAAAACTGAAAATTCCTAAATAATTCGGAACAGGAATAAGAATCCTTAACTGAGAACAGGAGAATGGCATGAGCAGTGAACTGGAAAAAAAGACGCTTGCAGAATTGAGAACAGAGGCAAAGGAAATGGGCATCCGCTCCGTTACTACGCTGAAAAAAAACGAACTGATTGAAAAAATAACCGAACAGCAGCAGGCAAAGAAGGAAAGTGCAGTACCGCAGAAAGAAAGTCCGCAGGTAACAGCATATGGTTTTTCTCTGAAAAAGCAGGAGGAAAAGCGCGAAGAAAAAAGGGAGAGAGAATCTCAGAAAGAACCTGTAAAAGAAGGACAGCAGGAAACACAGGAAACCTCTCAGCGGGAATGGCTGCAGGAATACGGCGAGATGGGCGAAGGCATCCTTGAGGTGCTGCCGGACGGCTATGGCTTTCTGCGTGCACAGAATTGCTCGCAGGGCCCGCAGGACATTTATGTCTCCATCGCGCAGATCCGGCGCTTTTCACTGCGCAGCGGCGATCATGTCGTGGGCAGAACGCGCGAGAAGCGCGTGGGCGACCGATACAACGCGCTGATGTATATCGACAGCATCAACGGAGACCAGCCGGAAACTGCGCGCCAGCGCAAACCGTTCGATACGCTGACGCCGATTCATCCGAACCGTAGACTGACGCTGGAGGGTGAGGATGGGGAAGATGATCTGTCCATGCGCCTGCTCGACTTCATCGCGCCGATCGGCCTCGGGCAGCGTGCGCTGATCGTCGCGCCGCCTAAGGCGGGCAAGACCGTGCTGCTTAAAAAGATTGCGCAGGCGATCCGCCGGAATCATCCGGATATTGAGCTGATTCTGCTGCTGATTGACGAGCGCCCGGAGGAGGTAACCGACCTCAAGCGAAGCGTCGACGCGCAGGTGGTATATTCGACGTTCGACGCGCCGCAGGAGAACCACGTCCGTGTGGCGGATATGGTCTATGAGCGCGCGCAGCGGCTTGTGGAGCAGGGGAAGGACGTCGTTGTGCTGATGGACAGCCTGACGAGGCTGGCCCGCGCGTGCAATGCGATGGCGCCGGGCGGCCGTGCGATGAGCGGCGGCCTTGCGCCCGGCGTGCTGGCGGGACCCAAGCGCTTTTTCGGCGCGGCGCGCAACATCGAGGAGGGC
>CALASU010000243.1 GCA_937888765.1 uncultured Clostridia bacterium
ATATGCTCTGTAAAGACCGTTTCCTCTGCTTTAGCACGGACAGATGCTTTTTCTGCCTCTGCAAACCATTCCGCAGTGGTGGCTTTTGTTTTTTCCGTTCCCATATTGCGGATATGTTCTGCTTCTTCCTCAGATAATACCCCTGCTTGCTCAAGTTCTCCCAGTCCCTGCCGAAACTTCTCCAGAAGTCCCTGAAAGCTGCCATGATAGCTTTCCTTCTGCTCTTCTGCAATCTTTTCTGCCGTTGTGCGGATGTCTTCTTCCGAAAAAACCTCCATTTCCTGCTCTGCTGCCATTTCCATTGCTTCCGCTTCCTCGTAGCCGGTCGCTTCTGCCGCCTGCAGCACAATTTCATCTGCATCCTCCGCTTCTGCATTTTCCGGCGCTTCTATCTTCGGCTTGGGCTGGAAATATTGCTTCCAATCCTGCCGCTCCCCGAAATATGCCGCCAATGGCACAGAACCGCTTTCTGCTGTCCACAGCAGTACTGTGTGCAGATCTTCTGCCTTCTTGCTGTTGCCCAGTGCATCGGGATCAAATTCCCATCGACATTCCGCACGCCCCTCCTGCACATCAGGGCTTAGGGTACCGCAAAAGAAGGTTTCCTCTCCCGCCAGTGCATACACATCATATGCACCACGGCGCAAAGGACGCAGCCCCTGCACCCGCAAATGCAGTCTGCCTGCGCCGTTCTTCAATTCCATGATGCAGCTTCCCCAAGGCGGACGTTTGCCAAAGGAATAGCCCGCCACCTCCTGCCGCAGCATCAGAAATACCTTCTCATATCTTCTGTTATACATTCTGTTTTCCCCCGTTCTGCTTGTCTAGCCCGTATCCACTGATACAGCTTATGTATCAACACAGCAAAAAAGAACTGTACGGCTCATGCCTTTGGCAGTCCATACAGCGAAAGGGACGTATTTTTGTACGCTCTTTCTTCACTCACATCTTTCCCGAACCATTCAGGAGGGACAAAGGCTTCCGCCGCTTCCAGAGAAGGAAATTCTGCCTCTGTCGTTATCAGCCCCGCAAGTGCACCCTCATAGAGATCCACTTCCGCTGTCAGCCCGTCTTCCAGAGGTACATAATACCGCTTCTTCACAACGGGCGTTCCTTCTGTCTTTTGCAGCAGTCGTTCATAGTCCTCTTTTGTCAGGGGCAGTTCAAATTCTTCCCTCGCCAGATGCCCCTTGCCTTTTACCGTTAAATAATATGCTTCATCGCTCCGCCGCACCCGAATGGTCGGAGAAAACGAAATATATGCCTGTGTCATGTTATGACAGGGATATGCCGTAATATCAAACGGAATCTTCTCTGTCAGAAATTTACGCTCGATTTCCATGTTCCAGCCTCCTTCTCAAACTAGGATACCCCCGCCAAACCTTTCCTGTCAAGGTCAGTTGAAAAAGCTGTTCTTTTCCTGTAAAATAAAAACTGTAGTCCATACATTCTATAAGGAGGAATGAAAAAATGAAAAAAGCATATATCTTTCTGGCAGAAGGCTTTGAAGAAATGGAAGCAGTGACACCTGTTGACCTGCTGCGTCGTGTCAATGTGGATGCAAAACTGGTTTCTGTTACAGGCAATAAGGCTGTAACAGGTGCACATGGTGTAACTTATCAGGCAGATCTGCTGTTTGAAGAAATCGAAAAGGATGCCGATGCACTGATCCTGCCCGGCGGTATGCCCGGCACACTGAATCTGCAGGCACATGAACCTCTGGCAGAACTTCTGGCAGAACACTGTAATGAAAGAAAGCTGACCTGCGCAATCTGTGCCGCTCCTATGGTTCTGGGCAGTCTGGGTCTGCTGTTCGGCAGAAATGCAACCATCTATCCCGGTATGGAAGAATACCTGATCGGCGCATTCCCTTCCACTGATGAAGTGGTTGCAGACGGCAATATCGTTACTTCCCGTGCACCCGGCACAGCCATTCCTTTTGCTCTGAAGCTGGCAGAGCTTCTGACAGATGCAAGCACCGCAGAAGCCCTGAAAAAGGAAATCGTATTTAAAGGATAATCAGAACAGAATTTTTTTAAATAAACGGGGCAGCATCTTTTCTGTAAAGGTGTCTGCTCCGATTTCTTTTGCCGCCTTTTCTACCAGAGCATATTCCAGATCAAAAATATATGCCACCTGTTTTATTGTATACGTTTCAGGCAGATCACACGCCAATGCCCGCCGAAACATACCGCATAACGGCGCAGAACCTTTTTCCAGCATACGGAAAAATACACCTTTTGTAATACACGCCAGTTTTTCTTCTTCCAGAATCGCTTTTCCCTCTGTCAGAGAAATATTCAATACTTCACTGACTGTTTCCACCGCATACGGCGGGTCTTCTGTTTTTAAATATAGGTCTATTGCTTCAATCTGCGGCTGAATTTCACCTTCGTAATAGTCTAAAAATGTTTTCATATGTAACCCCCTCCCCCTGTTTATTTTCTTTATTGTAACAGGGGATACAGGCAGATACTAGCGGGAATGGGTGGGATTTTTCTCAGCCAGATTTTTGATCTGTAAACATCCTTTTGCTTCCTGTCTGCGGGCATATTCCAGAAATTTCCCCGAACCGCCCATAAAATGCGTCACATAGGCAATCAGATGCGTACACTCTCTCAGCATCATCTGATTTGCTTTCACAATCGCAAACCGCTTCGGCACAAATTCCAGTCCAGTTGGATAATATGACCCGTCAAAGCCTTCGGGGGTTGGAATCGGCTGATCAAAGGGATGATACGGAAGCAGAAGTGTCAGCTTTACGGCAGGATATTTTTCTTTTGCCATCTTTACAGCCCGCCCTGCCATACGGTCAAAGTTCCCATAATGCCCCACATAAAAATCCATTACGCCATATTCTACGATGTGCCGCTCCACTTCCTCAGCCAATAACGGAAAAATCTCCTCTGGTGTATCTCTGTGTCCCGTAAAAAAACATTTTTTCTGCAACTCGTATCAACTCCTATTAACAACGATACTTTTTATCGTTTTACTAATACGATGATTTTAGTATAGATAATACGTATCCGTCAATACTGGCATTACTTAAACTAATACTAGAGGATGGTGTTAGTATGTATGACAATCAGAAAAAAGAAATCAATGTAGAAATCGGAATCAATATCAAGAGAGAACGAGAAAAAGCAGGTTTCACACAGGAACGATTTTCTGAAATGATTGGTTTAGAATCCAAAAGTCTTTCCGCAGCAGAACGTGGCAAAGTTGGTATCTCTCTGACTACTTTGCGAAAAATATGCACCACTCTTTCAATTTCCAGCGATGCACTTTTATTTCCAGATACACATAAAAATGATACTTCCAATTTAGCTAAAAGATTGGAACGCCTGACTCCTGAACAGTTTGAAATCGCTGAAAATATGATACGGGAATTGCTCAAAGCATTTGCACTGAAAGAAAAATAAAACCTTTCGAGGGTAAAATTAGGGTCAAATCGTAGAAAATTCGTAGAAAATTCGTAGAAATATATTTTTCAGATAAAAGAAAAATCCTTGAAACATTGCTGTTCCAAGGATTTTTGAATTGCGGAGACAGGATTTGAACCTGCGACCTCCGGGTTATGAG
>CALASU010000244.1 GCA_937888765.1 uncultured Clostridia bacterium
GACACATATTAGACCAAATAAATGGAGATCTAAGCTATGGATCTAATTAATAATTTAAAGATATAAATGTTCTCCCAAACTAGTCTATAAAACCAATGTAACTCCAATAAACCATCATTGTTTTGTGTAAAATCTGACAAGATGATCCAAAAATTCTTGTGGAAAGACCTAGACTAGAATACCTAAAAACAGATTTTTAAGAACAAAGATGTTAAAAATGCTCTGAGAAAAAGTGTTGACAAATGCATCGAGAGTGCTATAATTGACAATAACCAAAGCAAAGAAACCTATGATTAAGAGGAGTAGCTTTTCTGCTCGGTTTTCAGCGAGCCGCAGGCGGTGTGAGTGCGGTAACAGGAAGAATGGTGAATGGACTTATGAGGGCGGGCGAAAGCGTAAGCAAGTAGAAACCGACGGGGAAGCGTACCCGTTATCAGAACGCAGCTGTATGATCTGTACAGTGACCGAGTGGATGATTTTATCATCAATTTGGGTGGTACCGCAGGATATATTTAGTCTTGTCCCATAGTAGTATGGGATAAGGCTTTTTTTTACTCTATAAGAAATTTCATTTCTTATAGAGTAAAACCCTCCGGGGGATCGCACTGCGGCGGCAAGGTAATTAGTCGCAAGCGACACCGCCGCAGGCGGAGCATTTCGCCAAGCGAAATGCTTTTTATATAAATTTTTATTTATATAAAAATGAGAAAGAAAAGACGAGTATAGAAAAGAAAAAGACAAGAAAAGACGAGAAAAGGAGAGATTGGATATGAAAAAAGCAATCGCAATGACAATGACACTGGTACTGACAGCAATGGCAATGACAGGCTGCGGCGGCGGATCTGCGCAGGAAAACACAGCAAATGGTGATGTACCTGTAATTGGTATTTCTCAGTATGGACAGCATGCTTCTCTGGATAACTGCAGAGAGGGCTTTTTGCTTGGGCTGGAAGAAGCAGGTCTGGTTGAAGGCGTAGATTATACTGTTGATTATCAGAATGCAGGCTTTGATGATACGATTGCAACACAGATTGCACAGAATTTTTCTGCAAACGATGTTGCGCTGATGTGCGGTATTGCAACAAATTCCGCAACAACATGCTATGCAGCAGCAGAGGATAAAAATATCCCTGTAATCTTTACAGCAATCACAGACCCTGTAAAAGCAAAACTGGACAGCGGCAATATCACAGGTACAAGTGATAAACTGCCCATTACAGAACAGCTTGCAATGATTCGTGAAATGCAGCCCGATGCAAAAACAATCGGTATTCTCTACACAACAAGCGAACCTAACTCTGTATCCGCAGTAGAGGAATATCAGGCAAAAGCAGGCGAATATGGTTTTACAATCGAAGCAATGGGCGTAATGCAGCAGTCCGAAGTGGTGCAGGCGGCAGATGCGATGCTTTCCAAGGATGTAGATTGCTTTACAAATCTGACAGATAATAATGTAGTAGGTGTTCTGCCGTCTATTCTGGAAAAAACAAATGAAGCAGGCGTTCCTGTATATGGCAGCGAAATCGAACAGGTAAAACTGGGCTGTGTGGCTTCCGCAGGGATCGAATATGTAGCACTGGGCAAACAGACAGGTGCTATGGCGGCGAAAATCCTGAAAGGCGAAGCAACAGCGGAAGAAATGCCCTACGAAACAGTAACAGACTGCGAATACTATGTAAATGCAGAAGCAATGTCTGCACTGGGTCTGAGTGTAGTACCCGAAAATGCAGTAGATGTAAAAGCAGAATAAGCAAAGCGTCTGAAAAGAGGGTGAAACGATGTTGGACTTAATCATCAGTACCTTGACGCAGGGCTGTATTTATGCACTGCTTTCCTATGGTATCTACATTACTTATAAAATTCTGGATTTTCCCGACCTGACGGTAGACGGCAGCTTCCCTCTGGGGGCGGCGGTTACGGCGGTGCTTCTGATAAATGGGATGAACCCCTTTGCGGCAATGCTGGCGGCGATTGCAGTGGGTGCAATTGCAGGGCTGGTAACGGGGTATATCCATGTAAAGCTTGGTGTAAGAGATCTGCTGGCGGGTATTATTACCATGACAGCGTTGTTCTCCATCAATCTGCAGATTGCAGGTTCGAATCTGGTTGTGGAACGTGCGGTGGATACGATTTATACAAGCGGTCCGATTATGGCGTTTATGGGGGATGCTTCTCTGATGTATCGTAAATTTGTGATGTCCCTGCTGATTGCTGTGCTGTTCAAGCTGCTTCTGGACTGGTATCTGAAAACAAAGAGCGGTATGCTGCTCAGAGCGGTAGGGGATAACAGTACATTGGTTACCACACTGGCAAAGGACAAAGGGACAGTAAAAATGATTGGTCTGGTGCTTGCAAATGCACTGGTTGCGCTTTCCGGTGCACTGGTCTGCATGGAACAGCGTGCATTCTCCGCAACAATGGGTACTGGGCAGATGGTATTCGGTCTGGCGGCGGTAATCATTGGTACGACTTTATTCCGTAAGATAGATTTTGTGAAAGGTACAACGGCGGGTCTGGTAGGCAGTGGATTCTATAAGGCGTGTATTCAGCTGGCAATCAGTATGGGTCTGCCTGCAAACTTGATGAAGCTGGCAACAGCAGTGCTGTTCCTGTTGGTTTTGGTTCTGGGCAACAGACAGAAAGGTGGTGCGGAAAATGCTTGAGTTGAAACATATCAAAAAAATCTATAACCCCGGCACCATTTCTGAAACCCTTCTGTTTGAAGATTTCAACCTGACGGTGCCTGATGGGGAATTTCTTTCCATCGTTGGCAGTAATGGTTCCGGTAAAACATCCATGCTGAACATCATCTGCGGCAGCATTCCCATTCAGAGCGGGGAAGTTCTGATTGGCGGTAAGAATATTGCGAAAATGAAGGATTTCCAGAGATACCGCACCATTGGTCGTGTATATCAGGACCCTTCTGCAGGCACATGCCCCAATCTGACCATGCTGGAAAATATGTCTCTGGCGGATAATAAAGGGAAACCTTTTGGTTTGGGCAGAGGGATCAATAAGGCCAGAGAAAACTACTACAGAGAACAGCTCTCCATCCTTGGTCTGGGTCTGGAAAATAAAATGAATGTGAAACTGGGTGCGCTTTCCGGCGGCCAAAGACAGGCAGCGACTTTGATCATGGCTACCCTGACACCCATCGAATTTCTCATTCTGGATGAACATACAGCAG
>CALASU010000245.1 GCA_937888765.1 uncultured Clostridia bacterium
AGCGGTTCTTTGGAAGGTTTGGAAACCTTTCACCAAGGGAAGAAAGGTTTCCAAAATATCATTGAATTTAAGAATTTTAACGAACCCGTAAGTTTTTATTCATATTTTGTCCATATTTGCACGGTATACTACAGGAGAAGTCAAAAGGACGCCCCCTTTTACTTCCCGCCTGCGGCAGCTTTCCCCGAACCGGCCGCAGGCACCCCTTCCTAATTTGTAAATGAAAACAACAACTTCTATTTGGAATAAACATATATATGACCCTCCCCTTTCAAGAAAGAATCCTGCCATACGGCAGGATTCTTTCTTTTGCAAAGCATTTTATAAAAAAAGAGGGACAACAATGTCCCCCAAAAATCACATATAACTTTTTTTCCAGATAGACGGTGCAAACAGCATCATCATCGGGAAGAACTCCAATCTGCCAAGCAGCATATCCGCACACAGTACCAGTTTGGAAAACGGCGAGAAAAACGCCAGATTTTCCGTAGGCCCTGCCAGATTCAGACCCGGCCCTACATTACTCAGGCAAGTCGTCACTGCTGTCATATTTGATGTAAAATCAAAGCCATTCAAAGAAATCAACACAAACGATCCCAATAAAATAAACATATACAGGATCAGATAGCTCGCCACCCCGTGAATCACATCTTCTTCAATGCGATATCCGTCCAGTTTAATCAGATTGACAGAACGTGGATGTACAATGCGCCGCATTTCTCTCAATATAATCTTCAGCAGCAATATAAAACGGGAAATTTTGATCCCGCCCGCTGTCGAACTGCCGCATGCCCCCAGAAACATCAGACAATACAGCAGTGACTTGGAAAATTCCGGCCACAGGTCATAATTGACCACCACAAAGCCCGTAGTACTCATAATTGACGCTACATGGAACAGCGCATGACGGAAGGCTTCTTCTATTGTTGTATAATAGCTCTGCATGAAAATATTTACTGTGATGATAAGCGTTACACCACCTGCAATGCACAGAAAATACCGCAGTTCTTCATTTCTCCACACATCTCTGAAATTTTTAATGAACATCAGATAATACAGATTGAAGTTGACACCGAACAGCAGCATGAACACAGCAATCACATACTGAATATACGGTGAGTCATACGCCGCAATACTCGCATTTTTATTGGAAAAGCCGCCTGTCCCCGCGGTGGAAATACCGTGAATGATACTGTCAAACCAACTCATACCGCCAAAGCGCAGCAACAGAATCTCCAGAATCGTCAACGCAATATAAATTTCATACATAATCTTTGCCGTTGCCTTTGCTTTCGGCACCAGCTTCGATACCAACGGACCGGGAGCTTCCGCTTTCATCAGATACATCGTTCTGTCATCGCCCGAAGGCATAATGGCAATCATAAAAATCAGAATCCCCATACCACCGATCCAGTGTGTAAAGCATCTCCAGAATAAGATACTGTTCGGCAGCTGCTCAATCTCCAACAGGATACTTGCACCTGTTGTGGTAAAACCGGATACCGTTTCAAAAAAGCTGTCGATAAATGTCGGAATCGACCCGCTCAGATAATACGGCAATGCCCCGAATACAGACATGATGATCCATGCAAGTGCCGCTACGATAAAACCTTCTCTGCCATAAATGCGCTTGTTTTCCGGCTCTCTGCTGATACCTGCCGCCCCAAAAAGCTGACATAGAGTAATCGCTGCCACAAAGGACGTTGCCGCCTGTTGTTCCTTATAAAAAAAAGCTACAGCTGTGGGCACAACCATAAACAGCCCTTCAATACGAAGGATCATGCCCAGATGATAAGCAATCATTCTAAAATTCATAACTCTTACCCATACATATTTTTCAAATCATACCGATTATTTTAAAATATCCTTCAAATCCATCAGTTTTTTATTTGTTGTTACAATAATGACATTATCCCCAATTTCAATGGAGTCATTACCACCGGGAATGATGACACGGGAACCTCTGATGATTGTCGCCACCAGCAATTCATCCTTTGTTTTCAGATTTTTCAGCGGAATCCCCACAACCGGAGATTTTTCTCTTACCTTAAATTCCAGTGCTTCCACCTGCTCGTTGATGAGCTTATGCAGTGTCTCTACATTACTGCTGCCAAGGGAGTTCTGCATTGCTCTGACATAACGGACGATATTGTTTGCCGCAATGGTCTTTGGGGAAATAAAGCCATCAATATCCAGATTGTCCAGAATTTCATCAAAGGAAATCTTATTGATTTTTGCAATTACTTTAGAAACCTTTCTCGCTTTTGCATACAGGGAAACAACAATGTTTTCTTCGTCCATCCCTGTCAGGCAGACAAGTGCGTCTGTTTTGTCCAGACCTTCTTCCTGTAACAGCTCCTTATCCGTACCATCCCCATGAATAATAATGGCTTCGGGAAGCATTTCGCAAAGCGTTTCACAGCGTTTATAATCCATTTCAATAATCTTTACACGTGTATGTAAGGAAATCAGTTCCTTTGCCAGATAATACGCCACTCTGCCGCCGCCGATAATCATAACGGATTTTACGCCTGTACGGAAAATACCGATGGTGCGGAAAAAATTTGTAATTTCCAGATGCTGTGCTGTCAGATTGATCTTATCGCCTGCCTGCAATATAAATTCCCCATTCGGGATATACACCTTTCCATCCCTCTGTACTGCACAGATAAGGACTTTTACCTGGAATTCCTTGTAAATTGCCCACAAAGGCATACCATTGAGTACGCTATGGGGTGCGATTTTGATTTCTACCAGTTCCACACGTCCTCTGGCAAATAACTCTATCTTTAATGCAGATGGAAAGCGCAGCAGTCTGGAAATTTCCGTTGCCGCCGCAAATTCAGGATTTACCGCCATGCTCAGCCCCAGATCATCTTTCAGCATATTAATCTGCTCAAAATATTCAGGGTTTCGCACACGGGCAATGGTATTGGCAACACCCAGCTTTTTCCCCACCAGACAGGACAGCATATTGACCTCATCGGCAGAAGTCGCCGCAATCAGCAGATCTGCATTCCCTACGCCTGCACGCTTCTGCACCGCAATACTTGCACCATTTCCCTCTACGCTGATAATATCCATTGTATTTGTGGCATTTGTCAGTACACTGTTATTGCTGTCAATCACAATGATGTCATGCCCTTCGCCGGAAAGCTGTCTGGTAATGGTACTGCCGACCTTACCGTCCCCAATGATCACAACTTTCATGGTTTGTCCTCCTTACATAACCCCGTTTTCTTTCATCGTATCATCTTAACACAATCCAAACGGAAATACAATGTATCTGTACGCTTTTTTTCCAATCCTTAACCGCCGGAAACCCTTGATTCCCCAATCTTTTCCACGTTTTTACAGATATAGAAAAGGCTTCCACCAAGCACTTGCGGAAGCCTGTAATTTTTATATTATCCTGCCCATTTTTCTTTCAGAATT
>CALASU010000246.1 GCA_937888765.1 uncultured Clostridia bacterium
GCGGGAAAGAGGTTGTCTGGAAGCTGTTCCGCAGCGGGGAAATCAGCAATCTTTATCAGACGATCAGTGCTTTAAGCGGGTACGCCGTGGATGCGGTCAAAACTGTAGAAGAAGTAAAAAACTGATACGGGCAGGGGAAGATGGTCGAGCGGTGCTTGCCTATAAGATGTGGCAAAGGTTCGGCACCCTGCCCCGTGAGATTTATGAGCTGAGAGAGGAAGAACTCTTAGTGCTGACAGCGTTCTTTTCCCTGGAAGCGGAGAAGTGAATTTTTTCGTACAAATCGGGAAATCCTTGACCGAAATATCACAATATGCTATGATTGCGGCAAGGAGGGATTTGTATGAAAAAATGGTTATGCATGGCTTTATGTGCTGGCATGATGTTTGGAGCAGCTGCTTGTGGCGGCAATACAACAGGAAAAGTAGAAAATAAAGAAATAACGATTTCTTTACCTTATGGGGAGAGAACTGGGATTTATTCAGGAGATATGGTCGACGGTATTCCTGAAGGACACGGAAAATTTGAAAGTGAAAATACTGAAGGAACTGCATGGACTTATGAAGGCAGTTTCGTTGCTGGTGTTTTTGAAGGCGAAGGAAAAACAGTATGGGAAAATGGTTTAATACAAACTGGAACATACAAAGGAGGAAATTGGCAGGCTTCTGAATTAGGTTTGTTAGATTTAATGGAATCGCAAGATGCAATTCGTATTACGGATGAATCAAGGAAATTTATTAAAGAAAATCCAGAATTTTTCCCAGTTGATGATCTTGGAAAAATTATAGATTTTGTTGATGAAAGTATTATGTACAAAATGGTAACTAAAGAACCTAGTAAGTATGGAGACAAAATCTTAAAAATAAACGATTTATATGTGATACAGATAGATACAGTAGAAATTTATGACTCCGAAAAGTATACTTATGCTATTATGTGCGATGAAGACATAAATATTTATCAAATCTTTATGATTGGAGAATTGCCGGATATTTATGAAGGGGATTCTATAAAAGAACTCTATGGCGTTCCGGTGGGAAATGACAGTTACGATGCAGCGAGTGGCGGATTTGTCAATTCTGTAGTAATTGCACCTTGCTGGGTACAGAAATAAGAAAAAGAGCACTCAAGAAATTGGGTGCTTTTTTGATGGGGAAAAGGAGGTGGGGGAATGGCGAATAGGGAAGTCAGTATCGTATTTAAGGCAAGCAACAGAATGTCAGCAGATATTCGTGCCATGAAAGGCGATATGAGCGGACTTTCGAAGGAAATCAAACAGTATCAGAAAATACAGAAAGAAACTTTTTCGGAAAAGGCTAGGTTAAGCTGGGACATCAAGGATGTGAAAGGAAGCATCCGAGAACTGGAAAAGGGCATGAAGGGTATCAAAGGCGGCACGGAAGAAACGGATCGGAAATTAAAAGAGATGCGAGAAACGTGGATCAAGCAGAGAGAAGCCCTGGAAGGCTTGAATGAAGAATATAAAAGGCTGACAATGCTGCAGAAGGAAGCTACACAGGCAGAAATGAATCTTTCTAATGCAATGAGCCGAAGCGACAATGCCGCCGCAGGGCGAGGTGATTTTCTGGGGCGTTTGCCTGCTATGTTATCACAGGCGGGAATCGGAAAAATGCTGGGGGATTCGATTGGCGGATTCTTACAGCAGGAAATTTCCTCTGCCTGGGGTTCTTCTATCGGCAATATGATCGGCAATATCAGCAGCAGCGCTGTCAGCGGTGCTGCAATGGGGAGTATGTTAGGACCCGTAGGTATAGTCGGTGGTGCGATTGCAGGTGGTACGGCAGGTCTGGTGCAGAGCATGACCGAACGCAGCAGCCAGAGAAACGATCTGTTTCGGCAGGAAGTGGAGAGCTTACACAGTGATGCAATCGCAGATGTGGAAAACAGAGTTTCTAACGGCAGCATGACTGCGGCAGAACGGGAGCTGTACCAGAGAGGCTTTCAGACCACACTGGGCAAGGAAATGGGCGACAAGCTCTATGCAGATGTAAAGGCATACGGCGATAAAACGATGTATGACACCACGGAAATGCTAGGAAAAGCAAAAGAAATGCTGACCTATGGTATTGAAGGGGAAAACATCATGGAAATGATGGATATTATCGGCAATATTGCGGGCGGCAGCACAACAAACTTTTCGGGGCTTTCGTATGCGATCTCGCAGAGTATGGCGGCAGGTAAGCTGAATGCACAGGACAAGAATCAGATGGTAAACTACGGTCTGAATCCTCTGGAATTTATAGCCAAAGATCAAGGGATCAGTATGGCAGAAGCCACGGATATGATGGGGGAAGGCAAGATTTCCTCTGATATGCTGATGGATGCCCTGCGGCTTGCTGTGAGCGAGGGAGAGCGATTCCATGATGCATCAAATGCCTTAAGTGATACCTATGAGGGCATGATGGGGCAATTAGAAAGCGAATGGAACAAACTGGAAACAGCTGCAGGGGATGCCTACAACAATACCCGCAAAGAAGGCATGAAAGAGGAAATGGAAGCCCTGAGTGGAGAAGCTGGAGAAAAAATGCAGGAAGCCTACCGTATGATCGGGGAATATGAAGCAGAAATGGAAAACCAGTACCAGCAGAGCATCATCAAGGCGATGGAAGATGCGGCAAGGATGATTGAAGAAAAAGGTCTGGAAGGCATTGAAGCGGAAAAGGCAATGTGGGAAGCCAAGACGAAGGCGGAAATCGACTACAAGAGCAGCGAAGAATACATGATGAAGCTGGAAGCGGAAAAAGGTCTTGTAGATAAAATCCAGAGTGATCTGACGGAAAGTGGAAAGTATATTGACTTCGGTGTGGAAATGGCGAATCAGTTTTCTCAGGGTTTTCGGGTTACCTTCCTTGCAAAGATGAATGATAAAGGGTTCTGGAGTGCAGTAAATGGCATTTTCTCCAAAAACTATAAAGGAACTGCAGGCGGCACGGCGTTTGCATCGGTAGTCAACACAGATGGTTCCCATGCTTCGGGGCTGCGGTATGTGCCGTATGATGGATATGTTGCAATGCTCCATGAAGGGGAACAGGTGTTAACGAAACAGCAGGCTGACCAGAGAGAAGGAAGCAGCGTGCAGATTACAAAACTGGCAGACAGCATCATCGTGCGGGAAGAAGCGGATATCGATAAGATCGCAAAAGCCTTTGTAAGACAGCTGCGGCTTGCACAGGAAACCTATGTATAAGGGGGCGGCAGGATGTTTGAATTCTGGATACTGAATGAAACCACAGGGGCGGTGCTTCTGCTTCCCGTAACGCCTGCGGGATATGAGATCAGCTATGGGATGCAGTTCGAAACGGTACGGGCGACCAATGCGGGCGATCTGAATCTGCCGGGGAGAAGAAAGCCGAAGGCGATCAAGCTGGAGAGTTTCTTTACTACGAAAGACTACAGATTTGCACGATATGTCGG
>CALASU010000247.1 GCA_937888765.1 uncultured Clostridia bacterium
TTGGCCCTTATAGGGCCGTTGGTCAAACCCCACGTTTTACGTGGGGTTATGATTTGGCGCTTTTAGCATGAATAAACCACTGGTTCTACCAGTGGTGGGTAAAAAACTTTAGTAAATAAAAAACCTCACTGTTATAATAGAGAAGGTTTGGCGACCGCATCACTAAAATAACAGGAGGTTTTTTACGATGAAAAACGAAATTAAACATACAGCTCATTCCAGTTACCGATGTGAGTACCACATCGTCTTTGGACCAAAGTACAGAAGAAAAGAAATCTACGGAAAATTAAGAAAAGATATTGGCGAGATACTTAGAAAATTATGTGAAGAGAAGGGTGTAGAAATAATCGAAGCAAAAGCATGCCCGGATCATATTCACATGCTGGTAAGTATCCCACCGCATTTGAGTGTAGCACAGTTCATGGGATTTCTCAAGAGTAAAAGTGCGTTGATGATTTTCGATAGACATGCAAATTTGAAATACAAGTATGGCAGGAGAAACTTCTGGAGCAGAGGATATTTTGTGGATACAGTAGGAAAAAATGAACGTGTGATTCAAGAATACATCAAAAATCAGCAAGAAAGAGATTACGCTCAGGATCAAGTAACACTTAAAGAATATATGGACCCGTTTACGGGTAACAAGTGTAAGTAGGCAAAAAAAGACAGCCACTTTATAGTGGCTGCCTGAAAATAGTGATGCGATAGCAAACCCTCAGTGCCCCTTAGAGGGGCCAGCAGGTAGTCGGCCCTTCTAGGGCCTGAGCAAACCACTAGTTTACTAGTGGTTTTGATTATCTCAAACAACCACACGTAGTGCGTGTGGGATAAAAGAAGCAAGAGCGATGATATGGAAATAAAAGACCTCCTTTGGTAAAGTAGAAGCGGGTAACGCCAACCGCACTACAACAAAGGAGGTCAATCCAAAATGGATGAAAAAAGTTTATCACACACAAAATGGAAGTGTCAATATCACTTGGTACTGGTACCAAAGTATCGTCGGAAAATAATATATCAAGCACTAAGAAAAGATATCGGTGTCATTCTGAGAAAGTTGTGTGAATACAAGAAAGTAGAAATAATCGAAGCACACGCGATGCCAGACCATATCCACATGCTGGTAAGCATACCGCCTAAACTGGCAGTATCAGACTTTGTAGGATATTTGAAAGGCAAAAGTACGCTGATGATATTCGAGCGACATGCAAACATGAAGTATAAATATGGACGCAGGGTGTTCTGGACAAAAGGATACTACGTAAATACAGTTGGAGGGAATAAAAAGGCGATTCAGGAATATATTCGAAATCAGGAACTGGAAGATCAGATGATGGATCAGCTGAGTCTAAAAGAATACGAGGATCCATTCAAGGATGCCAAAAGTATGGAGGATGATGATTCACCAGAAATACCAGCAGACAGCAGAATAAAGTACAGATAAGAAAAAAGTAACGCTAACGTGCGGTTGGCGTTACTTTTTGTGCACCTTCAGGTGCGGCTGGTATTTGGCCCTTATAGGGCCGTTGGTCAAACCCCACGTTTTACGTGGGGTTATGATTTAGCGGTTTGGGAACGATGGCATGTGCTTTTCGCATTCATACCAGGTGCATTTGTAGCTGAACAGGCAGCGCATATAAACATTGCCCTCATCATCGTACATATTTTCCAGAGGAACGTTGCAGCCCAGCTTTGGGCAGTAGCGTTCGGTCAGATTTTTGAACTGTTCCATCACAAAGCCTTCTTTCTCTCTTTCGGTCTGTTCTTATTTTACTCTATTTTCCCCGCGATGACAACTGATTTGAGGAAAAATCGTGGATTTTTCTGCATAAAAAAGGCATAGCTGTCCATTCTTTCTTCATAAGATAGAAGCAGAATATAAGGAATGGAAAGGATGGGGTGGAAATGCCATTGCTGCTGGAACGAAAATACACACAGGAACAAAATCTTAGTGCATCAGAAATTATCGCACAGCTACGTCAGTTGGAACAGAAGATTCGGGAAAACGAGGCGGTTTTTAATATGACGCTGGAGGATGATTTGCTGGAAGCTTGTATTTATGACGGAAAAGCTCTGCGCAGCCGCTATCGTTATTATCACAATATGGCGCGGCGCATGGGAATTAAGGCGGGGGAGCTACGATGACAGGGATTCTTGCTCTGATTGCTTTTCTGGAGATGCTGCTTTACACGAAAAAACGCTGCTTCCTGAAAGCAATCTGTATCAGCGTACTGGGAGCGATTTTGGCGTGGCTTCTGCTTCCAAAAATCGGACTGGTTTTGCCGCTGACGAAACAAAACATCGTTCTTTTTGTTCTGCTGGGTCTGCCGGGAGTGCTGCTGCTTTGTTTGGGGAAGAGCTTTCTTCCGCTGCTGTAAGCATTGAAAGAACAGGCTTCTTTTGCTATAATGAGTGGGTAACATTCTGAGGAAAGAAGGCTGACAAATGGGCAGACCAAGATTGACCGTTGAATGGTCCAAGGGCAAAGCAAATACAACCGATGCCTTTTATGTTCGTGCTATGGTTTTCATGATCGAACAGGGCTTTAAGAACGAATACGACGATTTGGATGCGAAAAGCTGGCATG